>NZ_JACKZU010000300.1:0-10223 GCF_014222165.1 Nostoc sp. 2RC | reverse complement strand
GACAAGACCCCTCCCCAACCCTCTCCTTGCTAAGGGGAGGGGTCTTGTCTATGTGTCGCATTCTTTTTTCAAATTGGTATAAGAGTTGTGGACAGTCAACAGTCAAGGGTGCGTTAAGCTATTGATAATACATCAATTGCCACCTTTTGTGAGTTAATTAATATGATTTTACAAACAGAAAAGCGTTACTACACCCCAGAAGAATATCTGGAATTAGAGGAGAAAGCTGAATATAAAAATGAATACAAAGATGGAGAAATTATACCCATGACAGGGGGAACAACTAACCACAACAAAATTGCACTTAATTTTTGTAGAAAATTTCCCTTGACAGTGCAAAGTCAAGCTTATGACATATATATTGGAGATGTAAAATTAGCAATACCTCGTTATCGTATTTATACTTATCCTGATGTGATGGTTATCAAAGGTAAGCCAATCTACGAGGGAACAAGTAAAACAATTATTACTAATCCCTCGCTAATTGTTGAAGTTCTATCAAATTCAACTAAAAATTACGACAAAACAGACAAGTTTAAATATTACCGTTCGATTCCTATTTTTCAAGAATATATTATGATTGACCAGTATAGTTTTTCTGTCGAACAATTTGCCAAACAAACAGAAGGACAATGGATATTTAAGGAATATGAAGGTGAAGAGGCTGTTTTAGTCTTAGATTCTATTGATTTTCAAATTAGCTTGCGAGATATTTATGAGCGAGTTGATTTTGAGTTGATTGAGGAATAAGTGAACTCCAAAAAATAAATTGTTCCGATTTAGGTCGTTAACTGCTGACTTTCAACAGTGAACAGTCAACAATTAACAGTCTTATGTGTAATATTTTTTACTTAGAAATCCCTAATATCAGTGTTAACCTTTAACTAGTTCTACAATGGCTGTTATTAGCTCCTCTGGTTCCACAGGTTTGGCAATATGCTTAGCAAATCCGGCGGCTATGGCAAGTTGTTGATTTATTTCTCCAGCATAGGCGGTTAAAGCGATCGCTTTTATATTCCCTCCCTGCTCTGGTGGCAAATTTCTTACCTGCTGCATTAACATATAGCCATCCATATTAGGCATTCCCACATCGCTGACTAAGATGTCTGGGGTCGATTGTACTAATAATTGCAGTGCTTCATCGGCAGATGCAGCTAAGGTTACCTTTGCCCCTGCTTGCTCTAACAAAAAGCTGATATAGTCGCGGGTATCTGCATCATCATCTACCATGAGAATTTGGATATCCGCTAGCGGTAAAGCCGCAGTCACATCTAATGAAGAATCAGAATTGAGTTCCTTGTGTACTGGGGCATTCTTAATTAGTGGTATCCTCACTGTAAAAGTGGCTCCATGCCCTTCGCCTAAACTGTGTGCTGTCACCACACCACCGTGTAATTCTGTGAGATGGCGAACAATTGCCAAACCTATTCCTAATCCACCAAATTTTCTCGTTGTGGCGGCATCTGCTTGACGAAAATAGTCAAATATGTATGGTAAAAAGTCAGAACTGATACCTCTGCCTGTATCGCTAACGACGATTTGAGCTTGAGTACCAACACGCTGCAAACGCACCTCTACACGCCCTCCCACATCAGTGAACTTGACTGCGTTGCATAACAAATTCCAGATGATTTGCTGGAGGCGTGCTGTATCACCTGCTACCTTGAATTTAGAATTTTGCTGAGATGATTTTCCTCTTAGATGCGAAGCATCTGGGAGCAAGGGTAGGGTGAGTGCTGAACCTAAAGGAATTTGGGATTTGAGATGGCTCAATTCTTGGCTAGATTTTGAGGAGACATCGGAATTTTCCCTTCCAAAATCGACAACCGAAAATTGTAAATTGATGGATTTGGCTTGAGCAGCTAAGCGTACTGTGTCTAGTGCTGCTAAGATTGTAGTTTCTAAATCAACTGGGGCAATGTCGAGACTGAGTTTGCCTTGGAGAATACGAGATACATCCAGTAAATCTCCAATTAATTGGGTTTGCAATAGTGCATTACGTTCGATGGCTTCTAAGGCGTAAGCCGTTTTTTCTCGATCTAACTTGGACTTGCGGAGCAGCTTTGCCCAACCAAGAATGGGGTTGAGGGGTGTACGCAATTCATGGGATAATACCGCCAGAAATTCATCTTTGATGCGGTTGGCGGCTTCTGCTTGCTCCCGTGCTGCTTGTTCTCGTAAAAGTAGTTGTTCTCGTTCGGCTTCTGCTTTTTTGCGATCGCTAATGTCAGTATGAGTTCCCAGCATCCGTAGCGGTTGCCCTTGACGATCCCACGATACAATCTTGCCCACCGAGAGAATCCATTTCCAATCTCCGGTTTTGGTTTGCAGTCTAAACTCTACTCGGTACTCATCAAGTTTTCCCGCAATGTAATCTTCATAAACTTCGATAACCATTGCTGCATCATCAGGATGGATGCGATGACGCCACTTGTTATGAGTTTCTTGAAATTCATCCGGTTCGTAGCCCAGCATCACGGCATACTCTGGATTTACAATTGCGTCACCAGTCAACAGATTCAGGTCATAAAGTCCTTGATTTGCCGCCACCAAAGCTAAACGCAGGCGTTCTTCACTATCTTGCAAAGCCGCTTGTGCTTGTTTGCGCTGAGTAATGTCCTGAAGAATCAGCAAAATTGCATTGACGCTACCGCGCTCGTCATAAAGGGGAGCGGCTGAAATGTTGAGAATTACATTGGAGGTGTCACGCTTGCGGCGATAGGTTTCCACACCAAAGAAGACTTCCCCCTTGGTGACTGCTTCTCGTAGCTGATTGCATTCTTCGAGTTTTTCTTCTGGGACAATGGGCAACTGCTGACCTAACAGTTCTGCTTCACTCCAGCCAAATAATTGTTCTGCTGCTGCATTCCATAATTTTACGGTGGTATCTGTTGCAACCACAACAATCGGTAGTGGCGAAGCTTGAATGAGGGTAGTTAAGGTTTGTAGGGTTTGTTGGAGTTCTTGTTGGACTTCCTTGTATTCAGTGATGTCCATATTTACCCCTATTAAACGATCTGCCTGACCTCCATCACCAAAAATTTTTCCCTTGGCAGCTATCCAGCGAATCTTGCCATTAGGAAGGATAATTCGCCATTCGGTGTCAAAATCACATCTTTGTGTAATAGTTTGTTGGGCGGCAAGATGGGCATCAAAGCGATCGTCTGGGTGTAATCGTTTTAACCAATGTTCGTAAGTACCCTCAAAACTTCCAGGTGCCAGCCCAAATAGAGCTTCCATTTCTTCTGTCCAAATCAATTCTCCGGTTTGCAACTTCCATTCACAAGTGCCTATTTTGCCGACTTGTTGTGCTAAAACTAACCGTTCGCGACTGGCTCGCAGGGCAGCTTCCACCCGGTGTCGCTCGTCTATTTCCTGTTGTAATTGCTGGTTAACTTGCACCAGTTCAGCAGTCCTGGCCTCTACCCGTTGTTCTAGTTCTTCTTGCAACCGTCTTAGTTGGTTTTCAACAGCCAAGCGTTCCTCAATTTGTGAGTATAATGCCTTGTTTGCTTGCTTTAATTGCAGCGGACTTGGCAAGGCTAATGCTTGGGGAACTAGCGGCACGAGTTCGATGGCTGTAAACAAGGAAACTATTGCAGTTGCACCTTTGAGGATACCTGATAGCCAATAGGTAGGATGCCACAGCGTCCAAATTTCAGCAATGTGTGTCGTACCACAGAAGACAATAAAAGCAGCAAATAACAAAAATATCCAAGAAAATGGTAAATCTTGGCGTTTACGAACGAAGTAAAACAACGTCAGCGGAATTGAATAGTAAGCAAGGGCAATGATACCATCAGAAATTATATGCAGCCAAACCAACCCTGGTTTCCACAGGTAGCAATGACCATGAGGAATAAATGAGCCTGCGCTAAACAAATTAACTATAAAGTCGTGCATACCATTGAAAACTAGGGTGAGAGGACAAATGAAAACTTCTATCCACTGGCGAGAGCATCTAACGCAGCATAAATTTTTGTGTTGGCTGTTGACGGTTGACGGTTAACTGTCAACAGCTAACGTCAACGAATTTAATGAGTAACTGGGCAATTTCAAAGCCTAATAATTTAACACTATAGGCTAGATAATTTAGATAGGGATTTGCAAGCAATAAAATATTCCATTACTACTGTTGACCGTTGACAGTTCACAGTCAACAGTTAATATAGTACTTTTATACTAAAACGACCGAATAATTCGTAAAGATAACTATACCTAGACCTTTACTTTTTAGTTCAGGGTTTGTAACTCATGACTCCAGTAGATATTCTCATTCTCTCTAATGGCCCAGGAGAAGTAACCACTTGGGTACGTCCAGTAGTGAAGGCATTGCGGCAGCAACTAGGGGATGACCGTTCTGTTGTGAGGATTTCTGTAGTTTTATCTCCTTGTCCTAATGCTACTGGTAAAGAAGCTGCGATCGCTCTTTCTTACCCAGAAGTAGACAGAGTTCAGCCAGCAGAACATTTTTGGCAATTTTTCCTCTGGGGTAAAACCTTTGCAAATTGGGACTGGAGAAGTTACGGTGTGGTGGTTTTTCTCGGCGGCGATCAAATTTTTCCTGTAGTTATTGGCAAAAAACTAGGATACCGCACAGTTGTTTACGCCGAATGGGAAGCCAGGTGGCATAACTTCATAGACCGCTTTGGTGTTATGAAACCTCAAGTTGCTGTCGGTGTTTCACCAAAATATGCCGACAAATTCACTGTTGTCGGGGATTTGATGCTAGAAGCCCAAGGACAAACTTTAACTCCTAACTCTTCACTTAACACTGAATTAATTGGTTTGTTACCGGGTTCAAAAGCGGCAAAATTAACCCAAGGTATACCTTTAATGTTAGCGATCGCCGAACATATCCACACAAGCAGACCCCAAACTAAATTTGTTATTCCCGTTGCTCCAACGGTGGATTTACAAACCTTAGCTAGTTTTGGCGATTCCCAAAAAAACCCTTTTGTGAAAACTTTTGGTATTGGCAGTGTTTCTTTAATAATTCCACAGGACAAAACAACCAAGCCATCACTGAAAACACAAACAGGTCTAACTGTAGAATTATGCCAAGAAAACCCTGCATATAATTTATTATCCCAGTGCCAGATTTGCCTGACTACAGTGGGCGCAAACACAGCTGAACTCGGTGCTTTAGGAGTACCAATGATTGTTTTACTACCTACCCAACAATTAGATGCCATGCGTTCTTGGGATGGTTTACCGGGTTTATTGGCAAATTTACCAGGGGTTGGTTCTACCTTTGCCAAGGTGATTAACTGGGTCTTTCTCAGACGCAAAGGTTTATTAGCATGGCCGAATATCTGGGCACAGCAAGAAATCGTCCCAGAACTTGTAGGCAAACTCCAAGCCCCAGAAATTGGAGATACAGTATTAGATTTTTTAGCTCATCCACAAAAATTGGAAGCTATCCGCGACAAACTACGTCAGGTTCGTGGTGAAAGTGGAGCCGCCCACAAGATAGCACAGATTGTGAATGAGGAAATTGGGAAGTGATGATTGATGACTCAATACGGTTCGGTTAAAGGGGAAAGGGCAAAGGGGAAAGGTTTCAAATACATC
Organism: Nostoc sp. 2RC; assembly: GCF_014222165.1. NCBI lineage: Bacteria > Bacillati > Cyanobacteriota > Cyanophyceae > Nostocales > Nostocaceae > Nostoc > Nostoc sp. 2RC. Next base: position 4,649 of record NZ_JACKZU010000300.1, on the reverse strand, counting down.
CTTTACCCTTTACCCCTTAACCTTTTCCCAGACCACAAGGCAAGTTCATACTGCTTATCCGAACCGTATTGACTGGTGACTGATGACTGATGACTGGGGAGATGAGGGAAACAAATCAATTCAAAATCAAGAATTCAACCTCCAATCTCCTGCCTCCTACCCCAGTCAACAGTCAACAGTCAACACTCCCCATCCCTTCTACCTAATCCGAAAACCCACCACTACGTCTTCCCAGTTCAAAAATGCCACAACTAATACAAGCAAGTATGCCTAAGCTGATTCCCCAGCTACGTCCTAAGCTGATTTCTACACCCCAATTAAACAAAGCGCCGAATACCAAAAAAGGCACAATACTAAATAGTGAGGCGTAGAAAGCGTTTTGCGATTCTCTAGCTTTACGAGTTTTTTCAAATTCTGATTGGCTGGTATAAAGCGATCGCTCGGCAAAGTTAAACCAACGGTTTAGTTGCTCGATTACCCATTCAGTAAGTTTGGAAAAACCTAGATATAACGCTAATGACCACAAACTAGCTCCAGCAATGGCGATCGTGTCTAATTCAAAGCGGAAAGGCAAAATTTCAGTGAGCATGTCTTCAGGAGTCCTGCAAGGGTCAACTTTAGCTTTTAGTAGATGCTAAACAAACCTCTTGTGCAATTTTAAGCATAAACGTTACCAACATTTCAACTATTTGACAACTCTCTTATTGCTAGGCTGACTCTAGCGCCATCAGCTAACTTTGAAGAAAATCATATCGTTTGAAACTTTTTTCTCAACCACTATGTATTGATTATGTCTTAGTAACAAAAAGCATAATTATTCACTACTAAAAATAAGTAATAACCATTAAACAAACAAAAGATATAATTTATACTTTTTTATTTAATACATGAGAAATTTATATTAATATCTAATCTGTGATTTTTTATTTAAATATTAAATTACCAGATAATATAACAATCTGGTATCATTGAGGTTCATTTATTTCGTTTGAATCTTCAACTAAAATATATAAATTCAATAATGAAAAAATATAATTAATTTGCTATCTTCCTTAGTAAAAAAATAGTCAGCAATCAATAATTTTGTCAAATTCGGGAATCAAAAAAATGACTAACAGGCAACAAAGAGTAATACTTTCTGGAGCCACACTGTTGATATTAGGATTTTGTTTTGGAAGTTTAATTACTCTCTTGCCTAAACCAGAAATAGTTACAGCCAAAGAAGTTCAACCAAAGAAGGTAGCCAGAACTAATAGTTGGCAAGCGGCTTCTTTCCCTGTAGAAAACTTTCAAGCTTACACATCTGGTTTTGGTTACCGTCCCTCAGCTACTGGTGGTTCTAATTGGGAATTTCATGGCGGTTTAGATATGGCTGCTCCCCAAGGTAGTTATATTCGTAATTGGTGGGTAGGTACAGTCATTAAAGTTCGTGCTGGTGAAGCTTGCGGTACTCATGTAGTCATTAAATCAGGTGAATGGGAACACACTTATTGCCACATGGAAGGAAACGTCGAAACTGCATCTGGTCGCCGTTATTTCATTGACCGCGCAGGTGGAATTCTCATTTGGGAAGGTCAGCAAATACCAACTGGAGCGAGAATTGGTAGGGTAGGAATGACTGGACGCACCACCGGGCCACACCTCCACTGGGGGTTAAAATATAGCAATAATTATGTAGACCCTGCACTTGTTTTGCAAGCGATGTTTTCCCAGCAAAAAGTTTCCAGAACAAGAAGCTGAAGTAATTTTGTAGGGTGCGTTATGGACGCAAGTCCTAACGCACCCCACCAAACTCCACAAAGAAATGGTATTGGTAGTACGCCAAGTAAGCTTGGCTCTTTAAAGGGTTTAATCCCTTACCCTTTTCCCTTTCCCCTTTCCCCAGACCTCACAACCGCATTTTTGGGTTGGCAAACCATTAGTTGCTTGAAATTAATACCATGAACGTCTGTAGTCTCGTTGTCGCCTTAACTGCCGTTGTTGAATATTTTGGTATCTTCTGAAAGGATCGCGTCGTTGGATGATTCGATTTCGTCCGTAAGGATCGCGTCGGATTACTCGATAACGTCCGACAGGCTGGCGTCGTTGGATAATTCGAGTTCGTCCGTAAGGATTACGTCGTTGGATGATTCGAGTTCTTCCGTAAGGATTGCGTCGGATTACTCGATATCGTCCCAACCGCCGTTGAGCAATTAATAACTCTCCTTTTGTATCTCCAATGAGGTTAGCCTCTGACGCCGCACCTTGTTCGTTCAAACCATTACTTAGAGAAATATCTTTCGCTTGTGCTAATGAGGGCGGATACACAAAGGCAAATAGCAATAGTGCTATCGAGGATAGCTTCCTGAAACCTTTCATGTTTTTGCTTCTCTAAATTTTCACTAATAACTTTATTAAAACACTTTAAAATCAGCATTTATCGCTGATATAGCTTTTTTTAAACTTAAATTGGTATGAAATTATGTATTAAAAATTCATTCCTATGAATGATTGCGAATCATGATAAGCTATGCAACTAATTTTAGGGCAGCGATCGCCAAATTATGTCCGTAATATTTAGCTATACTAGCGGTACACGTTCTTCCATAGTCTTCCACACTGTGTTGCAGCACGATTTGATATTTCATTGTTTCTGTAGCACTTTTGTTTGATTTTTCAATTATACGAATATAGAAAGTATTAATTGTTTCTTACTTGTTTTTGAGGTGTAAGTTATTTTTACACATCATCAAATAACATTCTTTTCTGTCTGAAATTGTTTATTGAAAAAGGTTGTGAAGTAAACTTGTCTTTTACTCAAAAGATTATTTAGTCACAATTGTTAATAAAATGCTAAATTTATAAACAATTTAGGCAAGTACTTTTACTTAGAATTAAAAGCAGGTTAAGAATAAATTATTACTTGATATATTTGAATACCATGTATTATTATGAACACTAAGTAAATTGATCTTTAGTTTACTGTCAAACAAAATTATGTCTGAAAATCAACCAAAACAAGCAAATTCACAAGCCGTACCTTTCTTTGCCCGTTTTTTAGAAGGGCAAAGTTTTGAAGAGTTATCCGATGAAGAATTAGAAGGAATTAGCGGTGGAATTTCTGGTATAACCAGGAAAAAGAATGATGAAATTGCTCAAACTTTGAAGTATCCATCCGATCAAGAAGATAGTTCAATCTCAACGAAAAAAGCCCCCTCTGATACTGATGAGTATGCTGTTACTCAAAAATATCCTTCAGATGGGGATGATTACAATTTTCCTGTAGAATAACAGTTTAGCTTCGATGACATCAGATATAGGGTTTTGAACAAATTCTCACAATAACAATACCATAGCAATCCTATTTGAGTTGTGAAAAATATCAGTGGTGACTGTTGACTGTAGTCAAACAACAGCTTGATATGTAAAATCTCACAAATGATTTATGACTGCTGTATTAGCTTTGCCAACTCCATTTAGGGGTTGGCTTCCCATTACAACGCTTTTAGAGTAATTCAACTACACCACTCCCGACTTTCTTTGACTTTTTGAAAATATATTATGCACCTTGAGCGTGATGTAATTTTATTAATTACCCACAGTGGCGATTACTTCACAATAGATAGAGTTGCTGAAGCTGTATTAAAAAGAGGCGCACAGCCATTTCGCCTTGATACAGATAAGTTTCCCATCGCACTGCAACTCCAGGCTAATTTAAGTAACTTTGGTAGCAACCATACACTGAAATATGGCGATGTCTCCCTCAACACTGAGCAAATACAAGCTGTATGGATGCGGCGTATCTGGCAACCCGATTTAGGTAAAGAATTAGCTCCCCAATTTCAAGCAGCTTGCTCTAATGAATCGCTAGCAGTTTTAGACGGCTTTTGGGACAGCCTCAGGACAGCCAAGTGGGTGGATAATTTACAGCGCATCAGTGCAGCAGAAAACAAATTACGCCAGCTTAGAGTTGCATCAGAAGTAGGTCTTGTAATACCGCAGACTCTCGTGACTAACGATCCTCAACAAGCACGAGAATTTTTCCAGCAAGTCAACAAAAAAATGATTACCAAACTGCTGAGACCTCTTTCTTATGGTATGCAAGCCTCTGCTTTTTTCATGTATACCAGCGTTGTCAAAGAAGAAGATTTAATTGACGCCGAAACACTGCGTTATTGTCCAGTTGTATTTCAAGAACAAATACCCAAAAAATTAGAATTACGCGCAGTTTATGTAAATGGTAACTTATTTGTTGGGGCGGTAGATGCATCAGAATATGCATCATTAACCCAAGATTGGCGACGTGGCACAAAACAAACTTTAACCTGGCAACCATATCAACTACCTGATAAAATTATTCATTGTCTTGATGCTTTTATGGAAAAATTTGGCTTACTTTTTGGAGCATTTGATTTTATTAAAACTCCATCAGGCGAATATGTTTTTTTAGAAATTAATCCCACAGGAGAATGGGGGATGCTAGAGAGAGATTTAGACTATCCCATTGCAGAAGCGATCGCTGATGCGCTACTTTCGTAAAAATCGTGAGTAGGGAGATGAGGGAGACAAGGGAGACAAGGGAGACAAGGAGAATAACTCCTAACTCCTAACTCCTAACTCCTAACTCCTAACTCCTAACTCCTAACTCCTAACTCCTAACTCCTAACTCC
>NZ_JACKZU010000002.1:0-71807 GCF_014222165.1 Nostoc sp. 2RC | reverse complement strand
GGGCAGAGGAGAAAAAACTTGTACAACAACTCTCCCCTGCTCCCCATCCCCCATCCCCCATGCTCTATGCCCCATTCCCTATTCCAAGTTAAATTTCAGTCGATCTAAACAATACCAGTTTATTGAGAAAATATATCAAAAGTTTATGAGTATGTTTTATTGGTGTAAAAAATTGAGAAATGGTCGCATGATAATGTAATCTATATATTTATTAAGAAAAATTATCAATTTAATGATGAGAAAGCTGCTAAATATTGAGAGTGCAAATTTATAGATTTTTTCATCTAATGCTGTTCTCTGTGGGGGCGCACAGCTGCGTACCCCTTCTATAACGGTTAATTACCCTAAAAAAATACATAACCAGCAGGGCGTAATATTTTCAACTGATAGCAGGATCATGATAAAAGCCACCATAGTGTCACTGAAAGAATTCAAAAAGCGGCAAATGTCGGGCTTATTTGGTCTGGTTTTGGGACTTTGTATGCTGCTAATTTGCTTGGTGTGCAGTGTGACGCTGGGTGCAGCAGAAATACCTCTACATCGGGTTATCTCATCTTTTATAGTGTTTGATGGTTCCTACGATCGCTTAATTATTCAGACTGTGAGATTACCGCGATCGCTCGTTGCTATTCTTGTAGGATCGGCCTTGGCAGTATCGGGAGCGTTGATGCAAGGTTTAACACGCAACCCCCTAGCAGATCCAGGAATTTTGGGTATTGAGTCTGGTGCAGCAGTGGCGGTGGTTGTAGCGACTTTTTTATTTGGCAGCCCATCCCTAGATGTTTACACAATTGTGGCGTTTCTGGGAGCTGGAGCCACGGCAATCTTAGTTTACTTCCTGGGTTCCTTAGGACGGGGAGGAGCGACGCCATTAAATTTGACGGTGGCAGGTGCAGCTTTAACAGCTCTCATCTCTTCCATAACCACTGCTACTTTGATTGTCAGCCAACGCACCCTAGAGGAAATTAGATTTTGGTTGGCTGGTTCCCTAGCTGGCCGGGATATGGATATGTTTTTCCAAGCATTGCCTTTTGTCCTCACCGGATTAATTATTGCTTTTGCCCTTGGTAGACAAATTACTACCATGAGTTTGGGTGAAGACGTAGCTAAAGGCTTAGGGCAACAAACAGCCTTAGTTAAAATTGCCACTGCTATTAGCGTAGTTTTACTAGCTGGCAGTTCCGTTGCTATTGCCGGGCCAATTGGCTTTATTGGTTTAGTCGTTCCCCATATGGTGAGATTTTATATCAAAGCTGATTATCGCTGGATATTACCTTATTGTGCAGTTTTGGGGGCTATTTTACTTTTGATTGCAGATATTGGCGCTCGTGTGTTGCTCAAACCGCAAGAGTTACCTGTAGGTGTGATGACAGCACTTGTGGGTGCGCCTTTTTTTGTCTACTTGGCTAAGTCAAAGGTGAAAAAATGAATTTTGTAGTCATTCGTTCTCAAGGGATATCCTTGCGTATAAACCGACGGGTACCATTCATGGTGCTATGTTTGGCACTAGCAATTTTGGTAGCAATGACGATGAACTTGGGGCGGGGTGAATATCCGATTTCCCCTGGGGATATTGTGAAAACTCTATTGGGTTTAGATACGGGAAACCCAGACCATGCATTCGTGATTTACAATTTGCGTTTACCCCGTACCCTTGTAGCTTTGATGGTGGGGGTGGCGCTGGCAATTTCTGGGACTATCTTTCAAGGACTAACACGCAATCCATTGGCCGATCCCAGTATTATTGGTATTAATGCTGGGGCGAGTCTGGCGGCAGTGAGCGTAATTGTTTTATTTCCATTAGCGCCAATTTATACTTTACCCCTATCGGCTTTTACTGGTGCTTTGCTGATGGCGATTTTAATTTACTCCTTGGCTTGGAATAACGGTAGTTCGCCGATTCTATTAATTTTGATTGGTATTGGTTTATCTGCGATCGCCACTGCCATCACCAGCTTAATGATTACCTTTGGCGAAATTTACAATGTTAGCAATGCTTTGGTTTGGTTAGCTGGAAGTGTCTACGGACGCACGAGTGAGCAAGTATTTTCTTTATTACCTTGGCTACTTGTTTTTATCCCAATGGCTTTGACATTGGCAAGACATTTAAACGCTCTTAATTTAGGAGATGATGTGGCCAAAAGTCTAGGTAGTAGAGTGGAATGGCAACGTGGTTTACTGATATTGGTGGGGGTAGCCTTAGCAGGCGCAGGAGTCGCCAGTGCCGGTAATATTGCTTTTGTCGGTTTAATCGCACCCCATTTAGGACGACAGTTAGTAGGTACAACCCACGAAGGCTTAATTCCTATTTCCGCACTTTTAGGGGGAGTAATTGTTGTCATGGCAGACTTCTTAGGTAGAACCTTGTTTGCACCCATCGAACTGCCTTGTGGAGTAGTAACTGCTGCCATTGGCGCTCCTTATTTTTTGTATTTATTAATTCGTAATCGGAAAAAATGAGGGACTGGGGACTGGGGGAAAAGGATATTTTATCAACTAAAAAATCAGATTTTCATAAATCTAAAATCTAAAATCTAAAATCTAAAATCTAAAATCCAAAATGGTTTCATTATGAAAGGATTGTCAACCAAAAGTTTGTCTTTAGCTTACGATGGTGCAACGATTATCCGTGACTTAAATTTAGCAATTCCCGGCGGACAAATTAGTGCCTTGGTTGGTGCTAATGGTTGTGGTAAATCAACTTTGTTAAGAGGCTTGGCAAGATTACTCAAACCTCGTGATGGCATAGTATATCTGGATGGAAATTCTATTTTGAATCTTTCTACCAAAGAAATAGCGCAACAATTGGGTATTTTGCCCCAAGGGCCAGTAGCACCGGAAGGGTTAACAGTACGAGATTTAGTAGCACAAGGACGTTATCCTTATCAAAATTGGTTACAACAATGGTCAATAAAAGATGAAACAATCGTACAACAGGCGCTAGAGATTACTGATTTGTTGAAGTTAGCAGATAGAGCATTAGATACTTTGTCTGGTGGACAACGACAAAGAGCTTGGATTGCTATGGCACTAGCACAAGATACAGATATTTTACTTTTAGATGAACCGACTACTTTTTTAGATTTGGCGCATCAAATAGAGATTTTAGATCTATTGTACGATTTGAACCAAATTCAAGGACGAACTATTGTAATGGTATTACACGATCTAAATCAAGCATGTCGTTATGCTGATTATTTAGTTGCTGTAAAAGATGGTCGAATTTTTGCTGCTGGCGAACCAAAGTTAGTAATGACTAAAGAAATGGTTCAGGAGGTTTTTGGATTGGAGTGTCGTATTGTTCTCGATCCCGTTGTTGGAACTCCCATGTGTATACCAATAGGACGCAAGACAAAAATCAATCATCAGCAAATCGAATGAGATTCGTCATGCAATGTCTACCAAAATCATTTAACTACAAAAAATAAACAGTCGTGACAAAAGTATCTCAAAAGCCTAAAAATTCAACTTCTCCTCTAAAACGCTTGCTCAATTATGGCAGCCAATATCGCCTGCAAATATGGCAAGCAACATTATTTACTATCATCAATACTATTTTAGATTTAGCACCACCGTGGTTAATTGGTGTGGCGATAGATATTTTGGTAGAAAAGCAAAATTCTTTTATTGCTAAATTAGGTGTAAGAGAGATAATTTGGCAGTTTTTTTTGCTAACAGTTGTCACTATAATTATCTGGATACTAGAGTCGGCTTCTGAGTACGCTTACAATCGACTATGGTGGAATTTAGCTCAAAATATTCAGCATGATTTACGCGTTGATACCTACAATCATGTACAAGCATTAGATTCAGATTATTTTGAAGAAAGCAGCACTGGTGGGTTGATGTCAATTTTGAATGACGACATCAACAGATTGGAAGATTTTTTAAATTTTGTAGCTAGTGAAATTATCCAAATTACTACTTCAGTTATTATTTTAACTTGCGGTGCTTTCTGGATTTTACCTCCTGCCATTACTTTGGCAACATTGTTGCCTATGCCTTTTATCCTTTGGGGTTCCTTTACTTATCAAAAACTACTGGAAGATCGTTACGCTGAAGTCAGAGAAAGAGTAGGTTTTCTCAACTCACGATTAGCAAACAATTTAAGTGGAATTACCACAATTAAAAGTTTTACTGCCGAAGCTTATGAAAGTGCGAGATTTGCTGGAGAAAGTGAAGCATATCGCAAAAGTAATGCCAAAGCAATTAAACTTTCTGCTGCTTTTAATCCTCTAATCAGAATGCTAATTTTAGGAGGATTTACAGTTTTATTGTTTTGGGGAGGAATGGCGACATATTCAGGTAAGATATCCATTGGCAATTATAGTGTTTTACTTGTTTTAGTCCAGAGACTTTTGTGGCCATTAGTATCATTAGGAGAAATATTTGATAAATATCAAAGGTCAATGGCTTCTACGAATCGCATCATGGATTTATTAGATGCTCCCATAAATATTATTCCAGGTGAAAAATCTTTACCTATTGAGCAAGTACGTGGTGAAATTTTCTTTCAACAAGTGACTTTTGCTTATATCAATAGAGAACCAGTAATTAAAAATCTATCTTTACATATACCCGCAGGTAAAACCATTGCCATTGTAGGTTCTACAGGTTCTGGTAAGAGTACTTTAGTAAAATTATTGCTGCGATTGTATGAAATTTCTGGCGGCAGAATTACGATTGATGGTATTGATATCCAAGACTTAAATTTAGGTGATTTACGTCGCAGTATTGGGTTGGTAAGTCAGGATGTATTCTTATTTCATGGTACCGTTGCTGAAAATATCGCCTATGGTACTTTTGATGCTAGGGATGAAGAAATAATTGCTGCTGGAAAAATTGCCGAAGCTCATGATTTTATTATGCGGCTACCCCAAGGTTATGAAACAATAGTCGGGGAACGAGGACAAAAATTATCTGGGGGACAACGCCAAAGAATTGCTATTGCTAGGGCTGTTTTGAAAAATCCACCAATTTTAATTTTAGACGAAGCTACATCAGCGGTGGATAATGAAACTGAAGCTGCTATTCAGCGTTCTTTAGAACGGATTACTGTGAATCGGACTACAATAGCGATCGCTCATCGTCTTTCCACTATCCGCAATGCTGATTGCATTTATGTCATGGAATATGGAGAGTTGGTTGAATCAGGAACCCATGAAGAATTGTTAGATAAAAATAGAATTTATGCTGGTTTATGGCAAGTGCAGTCTGGAGTCAAATGATTGAAGCTAAGGGAACTTCAAAAAATAAATTGTTCCGGTTCGGGTCGTTGACTGCTGACTGTCAACGGTCAACAGTTAACAGTCTTCTGTGAAATATTTTTTTACTTGAAAGTCCCTAATTAAAACTCTGTCCGTTTAAGCATGGAGTCTTTTAAATTCTGTATTCTAATTCCTTTTTATGCGACGAGATTCAATTTTTTATCAACTTTTTCAACAATATCCTGGTTTACTATTTGAGCTATTGGCAAATCCTCCAATAAATGCAGATGCTTATCGCTTTGATTCCGTAGCTGTCAAAGAACCAAAATTTGAAATAGATGGGGTATTTTTACCACCAGAAAACGAAGGTGTAGGAGTCGTATATTTTTGTGAAGTACAGTTTCAAAAAGATGAACGGCTTTACGAAAGAGTATTTGCAGAATCCTCATTATATTTCTATCGTAATCGTGACAGGTTCAGTGATTGGCAAGTAACGATTATTTATCCATCCCGCACTATTGAACAAAGGGATATTTATCCTCATCGTTCATTACTCAATGGTGGGCAAGTTCATCGAATTTATTTGGATGAATTGGGCAATATTCGGCAATTACCTCTATGGGTAGCGTTGATGGTACTAACCACCGTCAATGAGGAACAAATGCCAGAGGAAGCAAGGTATCTCTTAACAAGAACTCGTGAAGAATCATCTTCATCAAGCCGTGTAATAATAGAAATGATAATGACAATAATGGTATATAGATTTGAACAATTAAGCCCAAAGGAGATAGAGTTGATGCTAGGAATAACACTCAAGGAAACAAGAGTTTACCAAGAAATTAAGGAAGAAGGACGCCAAGAAGGACGCCAAGAAGGACGCCAAGAAGGACGCCAAGAAGGACGCCAAGAAGAGGCTGCTAACTTGATTATCCGAATCTTAGCTAAGCGGTTTGGGGAACTATCAAATGAAATTCGCGGCTCAATTTCTGGTTTGTCTTTACCTGTTTTAGAAGATTTGAGTGAAGCATTGCTAGATTTTACTAGCTTGGCTGATTTAGAAGCTTGGTTAGTAACAAAATAAATGAAGTTAATATTTGAGAACAGTGCATGATAATTTGTAGCTATGATTTTACAGATGGAATCTGCGCGAAAATAGCAGACTTTAGAACTTGCGGTAGCTGTTCCCAAGCTACACTGCCTTTACGTTTTTTAATATAAATTTGCATAAATTCTAGTAACGCTGCTGTGCTTTCTTCTGGGGTCAAATCCACAAACAGATAGGTGGGTTTATCCTCGCTGGATACAGCTACAACACAGCCTCGATCGCAAGCCCACAAACAACCAACTCCTTGAATTTCAAGTTCGTCAATAGTGAATTTTTCCACACATAAATTATTTAATTTGTCAATGAAAATATCGCCATCGAAAGGTGGATTTTTTGGCCGTTCTTCAGATGAACGGTGACAAGATTTGCAGACAAATATCGTGTGTTTAGGCATAGCATATAGTTAAGGAATGTTGACAAGGTATTTAAATAAATCATCAATCACTGCATCGGTGGCAATCATATGTGTTGCAGACCATGATGTAATATTCACATTATAAACATGATTTTTTTGAACAGCTTTGAGCTTTTGCCATAGAGGATTTTGTTGTTTTTTTTCTAGAAATTGCTTTCCACCACTAGCAAAAGTGGCTACAAATAAAACATCGCCATCAGCTTTTTCTAATTCTTCTAGTGAAATATTCTCGGCTCCATAAGGTGATTCGATATTTTGTGAAGTGGGACGTGGTAAATTAGCATCATTCATAATGGAACCCACAAATGAGTTTTTAACATCAATTGATATTTGCTTGCCATTAATATAGATAAAGGATATTTTTTTGTCTTGATAGTGAGTTCCTAATGCTAATTTTAGTTGTTCGATTCGTCGATTATAACGATTCCAAAGAGCTTTTTCAACTTCCTGTTTTCCTAGTGCCTCAGCCACAAAAGTTAAATGTTTTTTCCAGTTAGAATACTCCATTTCCCCCAAAACTGTGGGGGCAATTTTAGACAACTGAGGATAAATTGACTGGAACCAATCTACACCAATAATTAAATCTGGTTTGAGTAGTAAAATTGCTTCTAAATTTGGTCTCTCCAATCCAACTAATTTGATTTCATCTGTTTTATACGAGGTTCTGAGAAAGTTTTCTTCCCGGTAATATTCATTGGTTGTGCCAATTGGTTTAACACCAAGTGCCAGTACATTGCCTAAAGTAGATAATGATAAAGTAACAATACGCTGGGGTTGATTGGGAACACAGGTTTCTCCCATTGTATGTTTAACTATGTGGCACTCGGCAGGTGATAGACGGGGTAGTAAAGATATAGTTTTAGGAGTTTTATAGTTGCAGATTACAACTACAATAAATCCTAGAATGGTTAATATTAATAAATATAAAAATTTTCGCATTATCTATCAGAATTAACAATTTGAAAATTGCTTAATTGAAGTCAGAAGTTAGGAGTCTAAATTAGAACTACTAACTTCTAAATTCTCAATTCTTTGTTCTTAAAACTGCCATGAGATGGTTCCTTGTACAGTAAATGGCTGTCCGTAGTAAACACGACTAGAACTCAGCGCACTTTCAAAATAGTCTACATCGAATAGATTTTTGAAGTTGAGTGCAACTCGAAATCTATCTCTGTTATAGAAAATAGCTGCATCAGTCCGGACATAACTAGGCACATCATAAGTATTGTCTAAATCTCCGGCGCGATCGCCAACAAAAAACAAGCCAATTCCTGCCCCTAAACCTTGTAATTCACCTTGTTGAATTTCGTAAGTTGTCCATAAATTGAAAGAATGTTCCGGTGTATTTGGTAATCGATTTCCCACCGCAAAAGTATTATCTTCAGTAATGCGTGCATCGGTATAAGCATAACCAGCAAAAATATTCCATCCTGGTACAATTTCCCCCGCTAAACTCAATTCAATACCTTTGCTGTTTTGCTCCCCTACTTGGATAGTAAATCCTTCATTATTGGGGTCTGCTGTTGAAACATTAGTGCGAGTCAAATCAAAGAATGCTAATGTTGCTGAAAGGCGACTATTCAAATCTGCCTTCACCCCAATCTCATATTGAGTACCGCGTTCTGGCTGTAAGGTAGAGTCAACACCAAAAAAGAATGTACCATTTGGTGGGGTGAACGAACGTGTATAACTGGCATAAAGTGAAATCGCTGGGATTGGTTGATAGACAATGCCAAATCGAGGACTGAATGCACTATCTGAACCACTACTTTCTGTATTATTGGTGAAATCTTCATACTTCTGGTCATACGTATCAAACCGCCCACCCAACAACAACTTTAAGTTGTCCGTCAATGCAATTTGGTCTTGCAGATAAATTCCTAATGAGTTGGTCTCGGAATTATCGCTAAACTCATCAAAAGTAATCTCACCCAGTGGTAGACCATATACAGGATTAAAGATATCGATTGATTCTGCTTGGCGTTCGATATATCTTGGCGAGAAGTTTTCTAAACGATTCCAATCAATCCCAAATAGTAGCTGATGTTGGATCGAACCAGTAGAGAACTTACCAACTAAATTTGTCGTCAGAGTGTAGTTTGTATTTTCCAAATCGTATTCTCGGTAGAAACGATTGAAAGTTCGATTGTCTGCATCCAAACTCAGAGGAATCGTTTGTCTGTCACTGTAATCACGAAAGGTAAACCGAAAAGCATTGCGTAACGACCAATTGTCACTAAATTTGTGTTCTAGTTGATAGCCAAGCCTTGTAATGGTTTGTGTGATTTCATCAGAAGGTTCACCAAAGTTCCGATTCCGGGACACTTCTCCATTGGGATTGGGCAATACAGTACCTATAACAGGCACACCAGATATATAAGAATCTCTAGCATCGATGTATTCTCCTTCTAAAGTCAGGTTAGTTTTATCCCCGATCGCCACACTCACAACAGGTGATATATTAAATTGCTCGCCACTATAGAAATCGATAAAACTACCTCTATTTCTATAGGCAGTATTCAAGCGATACAATACTGTCTTCGAGTCATTTAATGGCCCTGATAAATCAAGGGCACCCCGATAAAAACTATAACTGCCAACGGTGGCATCAATGGCATAAAAAGGATCGCTTAAGGGACGTTTGGATACTAGGTTGATAACTCCCCCCGGATTACCCAAACCAAATAATACGGATGCTGGCCCTTTGAGAACTTCGACTCGCTCAATACTAGTCAATTCATTGAGTTGTCCGGCTAAAGGATCCACTAGTCCATCCCGCAGAAGATTCGTAGCTGCTGCATCAAAGCCACGAATTGAAAAGAAGTTACTTGCAGCAGAGCTAAAACTCTCACTCACACCAGGGACATTTCTCAGTGCATCATCTAAACCAGTAATCTGTTGGTCGCGCAATATTTGTTGCGGTATTACCTGAATCGATTGGGGAATATCACGCAAAGGTGTATCGGTTTTCGTCCCAGTACTACTATCCGTGACCCGATAGTTATCTTGTTCTCCAGTCACCACCAATTCAATCGGCTCATCTGACTGTGCGGCCGGTGCTTCTTGGGGTGTTTGGTTGGCTGGTTCTTGGTTGTCTGGCTGTTGTGTTTGTGGTGCTTCCGGCTGCTGTGGTGGCTGTGTTGCTGTTGCAGCAGCAGAAGTTACACCAAAAACTAGCCCTGTATCATCATCAAATAACTCAACCGTCGGCAAAGTATTGTCACCTACCACCGTCACCCGCACGGTATTTGCATCAATATTTGTAGCGGTGATTTCCGTAATTCCCGCAATTGGTTTTTCCGAACGAAATGTAAAAGTATCGCCACTGGGTAAACGCAACTGAGCATTGGGAATATCGGCAATAAAATTATTATCCGCACTGCGATTTGTAACTTGCAGTTGTTCCCCAAGGGGTGTTTCTAAAATCACCTCCACACCAGTCTGTGTGGGATTTGCTTTCACTCCCGTGATTGGTATCACTGGGTCAGTAGTTGTTTGTTCTGGGTTAGGAGGGTTAGTTGGTGACTGTACTAGCATTTGAGCGCTAGTGCTAGGAAGTTCGATTTCCCCTAGTTGAAGAATATTTTTAGTTGTTTCATCCGACTTTGCTTGTTGTAGCGAACTTCCAAGCTGAAACTTCAACAGTCGGGATTTCCTGGTACTAGAGGCTAATACCTGAGATTTTTTGATAACAAATTTTTTATCTGTAACTGCAAGCTGCCGATCTAATGTAGATTTCCCTACCCTCTGGGTAGAAGATTTGCTTTGAACATCCTCTGGTACTTCCTCACCTTTAGCAGCAGTGCCGATAACAACAACAACCGCACTTGTCAGCAACAAGCTTTGAAAAAATCTATCTAACTTCATTTATCCGCTTACACTCGATCGCACTACTTGAGGGCATCTGAACGCACAATGACGAACTTTGAAAAAGATTGTCATTTAAATTAGTTGAATCATATTATGAAGTGATACCAGATACAAGATAATTCATAATTTTTTTTGTTTACTTTAGATGACAATCAATAATTGTTCCTAAACATTTATTTGCTTGATAAGCAATTAAACAAAGTACTGGTAGTTGAAAATACTCTTCTCACAAATATTTTTATAAGCCAAAATCGGTTTTTAATTAGCAAATTAGGTCATATAAGACGAAATTTGGGATTGGCGTACGGCGGCAACCCCAAGTTATGCGTTAATAGATTTCCAAATGCTGATTATGGGCGAAAAGCTTGTGATTCCTTGCCACAGATGAAATCAATAGTTCATTTCACAAAATAAAAATTACATAAATAAAAGTAATTATTTAGTGAATATTAAAAACAAATATCTATAGTAGTACTATTGCTAAAGCAACTTATTCTCGATAGTGTAAACAAGGATAAATAAAAATTAGTTGCATTAATCTAAATATTTGTCCAAGTAAATCACTATATATTTAGCGTTGAAACAATCTAAATGGTTGGCTGATGCAACTTATGTGATGTCCGATTGCAGACTTATTGTTTAGACCGACACACCAGAGGTTCTGACGCTCTGACGGGGAGAGTTTTTCGATTAGTGATGAGGCGGACATGATATTGGTGAGGTTCAGTATTTTGGTCTACAAGCCAAGGAAAAATTTTTTGACTTGTGACTTTTGGATTTTGCTGAAGAATTGGTTAGGCGATGGCCTCCAATAGTCGCTCAATTGCAAACATTAGCTTTGGCTGGGAAAGATATCTGATTAGACACGCCTGGAATATTGATTATCAGTTCCAAATTAAGACGTTAGCTAATAAACTGCTTTCAGGGTAATGAATTGAAAATTAATATTTATATGTGGCAATTGATAAAACAACGTCAAACTTTGATTGAAAACCAGTAAAGATGTTGGAGTTTTTATGAAAGTTCAAGCTAATGAATCAATTCTCAGAATCAAAAGTCCTAGTGAAAAGGAATTTTCAGAAATAGCGAAACAATATCAGCCTTTTATCATTGAAGATGTTGCCAATCATTGGGATGCTTACCAGCAGTGGTCAAATGATTATCTGATAAAAAAATGTGGTAATAATCTAGTTCCCGTCAGATTTTATAAAAAAGATTTTTGGAATGATTATCAGAACTTTGCTTATGAACGTAGCTACGAACCTCATCAAGAAATTAAATTGCAGGATTATATAAATAACGATCGCACCTTAGAATGTTATTTAAATGAGGCAATTTTAGAAGAGCGTTTCCCCGAACTTGTTGGAGATGTAGTTTATCCACAATTCTTTAACAGAAAGTCATTTGTGAGGTTGTGGTTTGGTTTAGCCAGTAAAAATTTTACCTCAAATAGTAGCCTTCACTTTGACGCCGAACATAATCTTTTCGCTCAAATTCGAGGCAGAAAAAGAATACTTTTATATCCACCTATAGATTATTTGTCATTTTATCCACCTCTTGAAGATGCAACTGGCGCATTATATGGTAGTAAGGTGAATCCAGATGCATTAGATTTAGAATTATTTCCGAAATTCCCTTGGCAAGAAAAAATAGAATTTGTACTTCAACCGGGAGAAATCCTTTACTTACCTCCTTTTTGGTGGCATCATGTAACCGCAGTCGATGATAATATTTCATTGTCATTTTGGTACGGCGTTAAAATGACAGATTTTTTCTGGCAAAAAAAGATGTTATCAGTTTTTTTTCACACTGCACCTCATTATTTATATCATTCAATTTTTGCGGGAAATTTCAGTTTTTGGAATTTATTTAAATTATAAACACATCTTATTTTATAAGATTAAATTTATTTTCTGATGTCAGCATAAATTTCACAGAACGTTGAGTTGGATATAAAAATGAATAAGTTTCCTGATTTGTTTGATACGATAAATAATCTTTCTACAGTTGTGGAACTACTCCGCTTTAGAAGTTCTACGCAGCCAAATAGAGATGCTTTTACATTTTTGTTAGATGGGGAAATAGAAAAAGCGACACTAACATATGAAGAATTGGATAGGCGATCGCGTCGTGTAGCGGCTCAATTACAAGCATTGGGTTTAACTGGGGAACGTGCTTTACTGCTTTATCCCCAAGGATTAGATTTTTTAGTTGCTTTTTTTGGTTGTTTGTATGCGGGAGTTGTGGCTGTAACTGCGTATCCGCCACGAAATGAACGCAACACACCCAGAATTAAAGCCATTTCCCAAGATGCACAAGCAGCGATCGCACTGACTACTACAGAAATTCTGCCGACAGTGCAATCTTTAATGACACAAAAGACGGGCTTAGAATCTTTGCAGTGGTTGACTACAGATAATTTGACACAGGGAATAGAAGATACTTGGCAACAACCATCTATTAATGAAGATACCTTAGCTTTTCTACAATACACCTCTGGTTCTACAGGCACACCAAAGGGTGTAATGATTAGTCATGGGAATCTACTACACAATGCTGCCACGACTTACCAATTCATGGAACATTCACCAGAATGTAAGTTTGTGACGTGGTTACCGATGTATCACGATATGGGTCTGATTGGCGGCATATTACAACCTTTGTATGGCAATTTTCCTTGTATCATTATGCCTCCAGCTGCTTTTTTGCAACGTCCATATCGTTGGTTGAAAGCTATCTCTGATTACAAAGGAACAACCAGTGGCGGCCCTAACTTTGCATTTGAGTTATGTATTGAAAAAATTACTCCCGAACAAAAACAAACCCTGGATTTGAGTAGTTGGAGTGTGGCGTTTAACGGTGCTGAACCGATTCGACATGAGACTTTAGAAAGGTTTACCGCAGCTTTCGCCGAGTCTGGCTTCCGTAAAGAAGCATTCTATCCTTGTTATGGAATGGCTGAAACAACTCTCATGGTTTCTGGTGTAGATAAAGCCACAGCACCCACCATTAAAACAGTCCAGAAATCTGCATTAGAATTGAATCGAGTAGTTGAATCGTCTGCTATTAATGAGAATATTTCTTATTTCGTTAGTTGTGGCCGAGTCATACCACAACAGGAAGTAGTAATTGCCAATCCTGAAACACTCAATACTTGCCAAGTTGATGAAATTGGAGAAATTTTGGTATCCGGGCCAAGTGTAGGTCAAGGTTATTGGCATCGTTCTCAAGAAACAGCACAAACATTTCATGCGTATCTAGCAGACACAGGTAAAGGCCCTTATCTGCGGACGGGAGATTTAGGTTTCTTGAACAATGGCGAACTTTTCATTACAGGTAGAGTCAAAGATTTAATTATTATTCGCGGTCGCAATCTTTATCCGCAAGATATAGAATTAACAGCAGAACGCAGCCATTCATCATTACGTCTTGGTGCTAACGCCGCATTTACTTTAGAAGTTAACCACGAAGAAAGATTGGTAGTTGTACAAGAATTAGAATTTCGTGCCAAGCCAAATTTAGCAGAAGTAATTAGTGTAATTCGCCAAGCCATTACAGAAGAACATGAAATTCAAGTTTATGGTGTAGTTTTAATTAAACCAGGTACGATTCCCAAAACTTCTAGCGGAAAAATTCAACGACGTGCAACTCGCGCTCAATTTGAGAATGGCGAACTCAATATAGTTGCTAGCAATATACTTAAAATTACTGATATTCCCAGAAAACAAACTCGATTACAGCGTTCTCAATTGTTGCCACTTTCTCCCAAAGAATGTCAACCAATTCTAGAGAATTATTTAATTGAACTTTTAGCGGGAGTACTTTCCATTGCAGCAGATGATATTAATCATCAAGAACCATTAAGCAGCTTGGGACTAGATTCTTTAAAGGTATTTGAGTTAAAAAATTGTATTGAAAATGATTTAGAAATAGAAGTATTGATAGCCGATTTTTTTGAAGGAATGAGTTTGCGATCGCTCGCTACCAAAATACTCGCTCAACTCACCACAGCAGCTTTCATTCCCTCAAAATATCTCAGCCAAATCCAGCCTGCGAAAGTTTATCCTTTATCTTTTGCCCAGCAGCGACTCTGGTTTCTTGACCGATTAGAACCAGGTAACCCAGCTTACAATATTTCCTTGGCTGTGAAACTCCAAGGTCAGCTAGAAATTACTTTCCTAGAACAAAGTTTGAATGAAATTATCCGGCGACATGAAACTTTAAGAACCACATTTACAACAGTCAACGGAGAGCCGGTACAAATTATTGCTGATTTATTAACATTATCTTTATCAGTAATCAATATAGAATCACAGAACAATCTGACACTTGAAAAGTTATTAACTCAAGAAAGTCAACAACCTTTTGACCTCACCCAAGGGCCATTATTTCGTGCTAAACTTTTGCGCCTAGCACAGCAAGAGCATATTCTTTTGCTACAGATGCACCATATAATTTCTGATGGCTGGTCTACTGAAGTATTGTTACAAGAAATTGCACTACTCTACAAAGCATTTTTAAATAAAACTGCTTCACCATTACCAGAAATTTCTATCCAATACAAAGACTTTGTACACTGGCAGCGACAATGGTTACAAGGGGAAATTCTGCAAAATCAACTTTCTTATTGGAAGCAACAACTTGCAGACATACCAACTGTTTTACAATTACCAACGGATCGACCAAGACCGGCTGTACAGTCCTCACGGGGTTTGCATCAATTCGTTGAGTTACCCAAAACTCTGCTAGACGACCTCAAAGCCATCGCTCGTCAAGAAGGCGTGACTCTATTCATGTTGCTACTAGCAGCATTTGGGACTTTTCTTCGTCGCTACACAGGACAAGATGATATTCTCATCGGCTCACCAATTGCTAACCGCAACAGTCAACAATTTAAAGGACTAATAGGCTTTTTTGTCAATACTTTGGTGTTACGTACTGACCTTTCTGGTAACCCCACATTTCAACAGTTACTTGGTCGCGTGCGGAGCTTGGCTTTAGAAGCATATAAACACCAAGATTTAACTTTTGACCAACTAGTAGAAGCATTAAATCCAGAGCGAAACGTTAGTCACACTCCTTTATTTCAGGTGATGTTTGATTTCCGCAATGCTCCACTTCTACCAGAAATGCCCGATTTAGTCGCCAGTCAATTAAAAGTAGAAAATGAAACAGCGCAGTTTGATTTAAGCTTATCTGTGGAAGTTGGGCAAAAGCTGATGGTGTCATTTGAATACAACACTGACTTGTTTGATAACAGCACCATTGCTCGAATGCTGCAACATTTTCAAAACTTGCTTTCAGGCATTGTGGCAAATCCTCAAGCTCAACTTTCTGACTTGTCACTATTGACAAAAAAAGAGCAACATCAATTACTTGTAGAATTTAATCAAACTCAAATCCCCAACCACAAGTTTCAAATTACGCAGTGCATTCATCAGCTCTTTGAAGCACAGGTAGAGCAAACACCGAATGAAGTTGCAGTGGTATTTGGTCACAATCAGTTGACATATCAACAGTTGAATCAACGCGCCAATCAGCTAGCACATCATTTACAAACGCTTGGTGTGGGGCCAGAAGTGATGGTTGGTATTTACATGGAACGCTCTGTGGAAATGGTGGTAGCAGCCTTGGGTGTGCTGAAGGCTGGAGGAGCCTATGTGCCTTTAGATCCCGTCTACTCCCATGAGCGACTGGCTTTCATGTTGAAAAATATGCAAATGTCAGTTTTGGTGACGCAAAAGTGGTTAGTGAAAAATCTCCCACAACACCAAGCTGGAGTTGTTTGTCTAGACTCCAATTGGGAGAGTATTTCTCAACAAAGCAGGGAAAATTTAGTGCATCAAACAACTTTGCAAAACCTTGCATACGCAATTTACACCTCCGGTTCCACAGGGATTCCCAAGGGAGTGATGGTTACTCATGGTGGTTTAGTGAATGCCTATTTTGCTTGGGAGGATGCATATTCGCTGCGTTCCTTAGCCACAAGTCATTTGCAAATGGCCAGTTTTTCCTTTGATGTTTTTACTGGGGACTTAGTTCGGGCTTTATGCTCCGGTGGGAAACTAGTACTGTGTCCGCGAGAATTGCTGTTGCAGCCAGATGGACTTTATGCATTAATGCGTTCCCAAAAAGTTAACTGTGCCGAATTTGTACCAGCTGTGCTGATGAACTTACTTCAGTATTTGCAAGAGACTAAACAATCTCTTGACTTTATGCGATCGCTAATTGTTGGTTCTGATAGCTGGTATGTTAGTGGATATCATCAAGTCAAGACTTTTTGCGGTCATGGAACCAGATTAATTAACTCCTACGGTGTTAGCGAAGCCACCATTGATAGCTCATATTTTGAAACTACTACAGCTAATTTACCACTGGAGCGACAAGTACCAATTGGCCGTCCTTTCGCCAATACTCAAATTTATTTACTAGACTCCCAACTACAGCCTGTACCCATAGGAGTTGTGGGGGAACTTTATATTGGTGGGGTTGGATTAGCTAGAGGTTACTTTAATCGTCCGGAATCCACCGCCGAAAAATTTATTCCTCATCCATTTAGCCAAGAATCAGGCGCACGTTTATACAAAACTGGAGACTTGGGGCGATATTTAGAAGATGGCAATATTGAATTTATTGGTAGAGCAGACTATCAAATTAAAATCCGGGGTTTTCGTATTGAATTAGGAGAAATTGAGGCAGTATTAAACCAACATCCAGCTGTTGAAGAAGCTGTGGTTGTTGCTCAAGAATATGAACCTGCCAACAAACGCTTAGTTGCTTATGTGGTACAAAATCCCGAACCAGAAACTACAGCAGAATTAATTTTAGGAAAGGAATTAAGCACTCAGCAGTTGTCACAGTGGGAAGGTGTGTTTGATGACCTTTATCAAGACCTGGCCGATGAACAAGTACTAAAATTTGATATCAAAGGATGGAACAGTAGTTACACAGGACAACCAATACCAGAAGCAGAAGTACGCCATTGGGTAGAATCAACAGTGGAGCGCATTTTGTCTTTACAACCAACCAAGGTATTAGATATTGGTTCTGGTAGTGGTTTGATGTTATTTCGCATAGCTCCTCATTGTCAGGAATATTGTGCAACAGATGTTTCACAAAAAGCCTTGTTGAGTCTCAAGCATCAGATGACAATGCTAGAGTCTGAATTATCAGGAGTGACTCTCATCCACAGAGGAGCAAATAACTTTGAGGGTGTAGTGGCTAACAGTTTTGATGCTGTTTTGATAGTTTCTGTGATGCAGTACTTTCCTAGTATTGACTATCTACTGCAAGTGTTAGAGAACGCCGTGAATGCAGTAGCACCGGGAGGTTTTATATTTTTAGGAGATATTCGCAGTTTACCTTTATTAGAAGTATTTCATACATCTGTGCAATTTGAGCGATCGCCAGATTTTGTTTCCAAAGAAGAATTACAACAGCGGGCACGAAAACAACTGTTTGAAGAAAAACAACTAGTTATTGACCCGGCCTTTTTTACAGCTTTAAAACAACATTTACCCAAGATTAGCCATGTAGAAATTCTTTTAGAACGTGGTTACTATCAAAACGAGTTGAATAAATTCCGCTACGATGTGATTCTCCATATTAGCGATGAAATTCCTTTGTTAGATTTGCCCTGGTTGGACTGGGAAAAGCAAGAGTTAACACTAGCATCTGTCCAGGAAATGCTGATAGAAACTGCCCCTAATATCTTAGGTATCGCTGGTGTTCCCAATGCTCGAATTGCAAAAGATATGCAGATTTGGCAGTGGTTAACTTCTCCTGGAGGTGTTGCAACTGTGGGAGATATGAGACAATTCCTAGAAAAAAATAGTCAGTACCAAGGAATTGAGCCGGAAGATTTTTGGACATTAAGCAAAGATTTGCCTTACTCCATTGATATTACTTGGTCAAACTGTGGAGATAATGGTCGTTACGATGTCATATTTAAACGACAGCCAACAATCAAAATAACCCAGTCGGAAATTACTCATACTGCAAAACATCGTCCTTGGCGAGATTATACTAACAATCCCTTACAGGCAAAATTTGCCTTGGAGTTAGTACCACAACTGCGCGATTTTTTAAGTGAAAAGTTGCCAGAATACATGATACCTACAAATTTCATGCTTCTGGATGCTCTACCCCTATTACCCAACGGCAAAGTTAACCGTCGTGCTTTACCTCCACCAGATATTGCGACAGCAAGAAATACACTTCATACACCACCAGAAACAGAAGTAGAACAAATGATTGCCAATATCTGGCAAGATGTTTTGCGTCTTGAACGGGTGGGAATTGACGATAATTTCTTTGATTTGGGAGGTCATTCATTATTAGTAGGTCAAGTACATGCCCAATTGCGAGAAAAATTAAATCGAGACTTATCATTAGTAGAAATTTTTCAACATCCAACTATCAATTTGTTGGCGAAACATCTTAGTGAAGAACAGCAAGAACAACCTGGCTTTGAAAAAGTGATGAATCGCTCTGAAAAACAAAAGTTGGCTTTAAATCGCCAGAAAAAAGCTCAGAGACCCCGATAATCAAATCAGGATTTTGTTTACAGGACTTACACAAAATAATGAAAAACAAACCGCAAAGCACGCAAAGTACGCAAAGTGGCTTCTTGCAGGGTAAGACGCAAAGAAATAAGAGTTTGTTTCAGAGAGTTTTTGCGTAAGTCTTAGTTTTCTTGTAATAATTTAGAGGTTGACTGATATGCTGACAGCAGAATTATTAAAAAGTAGTAGCGGTAAGATTATCTTTAATGATACTGGACAAAATATTATGCAATTACCAGTATCAAAAATATTAGAAGACTTCAAATCATTTGGTCTACTTTTGTTTCGAGGATTTGATGTCAATTATGAACAAATGAAAGTCTTTGCCGAACAATTTGATGCTACATTTATCAATCAGTACAATAGACCAATTGTTGATTTAAACAATCAGTTTATTACTTTAGTAGATTCAGGAATGCATTACATTGCGCCTCATTGTGAAAATGCTAATTCTCCTTTTAGACCAGATGTAGTTTGGTTTTGTTGTGCTGTGCCAGCAACAGAGGGTGGTGAAACTTTATTTTGGGATGGTGTTGAAGTCTGGAAGGCAATGAGCCGAGAATTACAACAATTATTTATCGACCAAAAAATTCGCTATGTCCAAAAGTTTCTGGCTTCTCATTGGCAGCAATTTTTAGGGGCTAGTGCCACGATAGATGATGTCAAAAAAATACTAGATAATATGGCCGATATCAGCTATAAAATTAACCAAGATGAATCGCTAATTTTAGAATATATTTGCTCTGGTGTTATCAAGACTAAATACGGTAATCAAGATGCATTTGCTAATAGTATAATTTCTGAATATAGAAATCCTAGAGCAATCGTGACTTTTGCTAATGGCTGTGCAATTCCTGTAAAAATTATCAATGAAATCCAGAAAATTATGGATGATTTGATTGGTTTTATTCCTTGGATGTCTGGAGATTTGGTGATGATTGATAACTCCAGGTTTTTACATGGACGCAAATCTTTTAACGATAAGCGTCGAAGAATTGTGACTTTACTTAGTGATATGAAATAAAGTTTCTAGAGGCGCGATGCTTTGCGTTATCAAAATTGTAGATAAAACTATAAATCAGGGAACTTTTTAGCAAAGTAAAAGGAAAAAAATGAGTATGGTGGAAACAAGTGAATTAATAGAAGGGGTAGCTATTATTGGGATGGCGGGGCGTTTCCCTGGGGCCAAAAATATTACAGAATTTTGGCAAAATTTACAATCAGGGGTGGAATCTATTTCTATTTTTACGGATGAAGAATTAGTATCTGCTGGCATTAATCCGGCGCTGCTGAATGATAAAAATTATATAAAATCAGGCTCGATATTAGAAGATATTGATTTATTTGATGCGGCATTTTTTGATTTTAATCCCAAGGAAGCCGAGACTACTGACCCGCAACACAGAGTGTTTTTAGAATGTGCTTGGGAAGCTCTAGAAAATGCTGGTTATGACTCTAATAGATGTGAAAGTCGCATTGGGGTTTATGCTGGGGCGAGTCAGAATAATTATTTAGCTTTTAATTTATATACTGATGGTGTTGGTTCGGCAAAATGTTATCAAACTTCTATAGGCAATGAAAAGGATTTTCTCAGTACTCGCGTATCTTATAAATTAAATCTTACCGGGCCGAGTTTAACTGTACAAACGGCTTGTTCTACATCGTTGGTTGCAGTTTTCCTTGCTTGTCAGAGCTTGTTGAATTATCAATGTGATATGGCTTTGGCGGGAGGAGTTTCAATTTATGTTCCCCAAAAAACCGGCTATTTACATGAGCCTGGAGGAACTTTATCCCCTGATGGTCACTGCTATGCTTTTGATGCTAGGGCGCAGGGTATTACTATCGGTAACGGTGTCGGAATTGTTGTCCTCAAGCGACTGAGTGAAGCGATCGCAGATGGCGATCGCATTCATGCTGTAATTAAAGGTGCGGCTATTAATAATGATGGTTCTGCCAAGATGGGCTTTACAGCGCCTAGCGTTGATGGTCAAGCAGAGGCGATCGCTGAAGCCATGATGCTGGCTTCGGTGGAACCTGATACAATTAGCTACATTGAAGCTCACGGTACTGGCACACCTTTAGGCGACCCCATCGAAATAGCTGCACTCACCAAAGTTTTTCGCGCCGGTACTGATAAGAAAGGTTTTTGTGCCATTGGTTCTGTGAAAACCAATATCGGTCACCTCGATGCTACCGCCGGAGTTGCAGGGTTAATCAAAACCGTTCTCGCTCTCAAACACAAGCAAATACCACCTAGCTTAAATTTTCAGCAACCCAACCCACAAATTGATTTTGCCAATAGTCCGTTTTACGTCAATACAAAACTGACTGAATGGAAAGAAGGCATAACTCCCAGGCGTGCTGGTGTCAGTTCTTTGGGTATGGGAGGAACCAATGCTCATGTCATTCTGGAAGAAGCACCAACACAAGTCAAAAATCAAAAGTCAAAAGTCAAAAGTGAATATTTTCTGTTGTGTCTGTCGGCGAAAAGTGAGAAAGCACTTGAGAAGGCAACAGCTAATTTAATCACCCATTTAAAAGAGCATCCAGAAATTAACTTTGCAGATTTAGCTTATACCTTGCAAATTGGTCGCAGGCAGTTTAATCAACGTCGGGTATTAGTATGTGAAAATATTCAAGATGCGGTGAGCGCATTGCAAGAACAAGTTTCTCAACGAGTTTTGACAAACTTGCAATCAACTAGCCATCCTGCCATTGCTTTTATGTTTCCCGGTCAGGGCGCTCAGTATGTGGATATGGGTAAAGAACTTTATGAAAATGAAGCAATATTCCGCAACCAAGTAGACCGTTGCTGCTCAATTTTAAAACCTCACTTAGAAATAGATTTGCGTTCGTTACTTTATCCCCAAGCAGATGAAGTTGCAGCCACAGCCGCAGAAAAATTAAAACAAACTGATATCGCTCAAGCAGCACTATTTGTCATTGAATATGCGTTGGCTCAATTGTGGATATCCTGGGGTATTTCTCCCAGTGCAATGATTGGTCATAGTATTGGGGAATATGTAGCAGCAACCTTGGCAAATGTCATGTCTGTTGAAGATGCTTTAGCTTTGGTGGCGATGCGCGGGCGATTAATGGGAGAAATGCCGCCGGGAGGTATGATTGCGGTTTCATTACCAGAAGCAGAAGTTATTAGTTTACTAAATAAAAATTTGTCTTTAGCTGCCATTAACGCTCCTGGTTCCTGTGTAGTTTCGGGAACTGATGCGGCTATAGATGCACTGCAACAACAACTAACAAATAAAGGTATAGAATATCGCCGTTTGCATACTTCCCATGCTTTTCATTCACCAATGATGGAACCTGTGAAGGAGCGATTTATTCAGGAAGTTAAAAAAATTAAATTAAATTCTCCCCAAATTCCTTTTATTTCCAATGTTACCGGAACTTGGATTACAGCAGAACAAGCCACAGATGCCAATTATTGGGGAAAACATTTACGACAAACGGTTAATTTTAGTCGGGGAATTTCACAGTTATTACAAGATAAAAATTGTATTTTGTTAGAAGTAGGGCCTGGGCGGACTTTATCTACCTTTGCTAAAAAATGCACTGCACTCACTAGCAAAGAAGTAGTGTTAACTTCATTACGTCATCCCCAGGAGCAAAAGTCAGATGTTGCCTTGATGTTAAATACATTAGGTCGTCTTTGGTTAGCCGGAGTTGAAATTAATTGGTCTGGTTTTTATGCCAATGAACATCATTATCGAATTCCCTTACCAACTTATCCTTTTGAACGACAGCGTTACTGGATTGAAACTGAAAAAACTGCTAATTATTTAGTTGATACCAATTACAAAAAGCCAAATATTTCCGACTGGTTTTATGTTCCTGCGTGGAAACAAGCAATTTTATCTCCAGTCAAAACAGGAGAACAAAAGTTATGTTGGCTAGTTTTTGGAAATGTAGATAAATTCGGCAAACAAATTGCCCAATATTTGGAAAGTAATGGCGATGATGTGATTACTGTACAGCCAAAAAAACAGTTTGAGCAAATCAGCGATCGCCAGTTTTATCTGAATCCCCAACAGCCAAAAGATTATGATACTTTAATCACACAATTAGAAATATTAGGTAAAATTCCCGACAGAATCATTCATTTATGGAGTATTACAGCAGACCACGAAACACAAGCCGGAATAGAATATTTTGAAAAATGTCAAAATCTGGGTTTTTATAGTTTATTATTTCTCGCCCAATCTCTTGAAAAACAGGATATTACTCAACCAATCAAGATTTTTGTCGTCACCAATAACATACATGATGTGACTGGTGTGGAAAACTTAAATCCAGAACAAGCAACTGTATTGGGAATGTGTAAAGTCATTCCTCAAGAGTATGCAAATATTACTTGCCAGAGTATAGATATCGATAGTATTGAAGAGAACATACACCAACTAATAAAAGAAGTCTGTCACGAGTCATCAGATTTAGTAATTGCTTACCGCAGACATCATCGCTGGATACAAACTTTTGAGGCAATTCCTGGGGATGATTCTACAAATTGTTCTCTGAAAGAATCTGGTGTTTATCTAATTACTGGTGGCTTGGGTGGTATAGGTCTTGAACTGGCTGAATATCTAGCACAAACATTCAAAGCAAAGTTGATTTTAGTGGGAAGATCCCCTGTTCCCCAACGCCAGGAATGGCAGCAATGGCTAAAAACTCATGGTGAGACAGATAAAATCAGCCGCAAGATATTGAAAATCCAGCAGCTTGAAAAACTGGGTGCAGAAGTGATGGTAGAAAGCGCTGATATTGGCGACGAAACACAAATGCAAGCAGTGATTAATCAAGCTGGCGATCGCTTTGGTAAAATTAACGGAGTTATTCATGCAGCAGGCATCAAATTATTAGGAACTGTTCGAGAAATAAATCGCAGTGAATGTGAAAAGCAACTGCAAGCAAATGGTCAGGGATTATTTGTTTTAGAAAAAGTTTTACAAGACAAAGAACTTGATTTTTGTTTATTAATATCTTCTTTATCATCCATGTTGGGTGCATTGGGTATGGCAGCTTACCCAGCAGCCCATTTATTTACTGATGCCTTTGTTTATAAACATAACCAAACACATTCCACACCTTGGATGAGTGTGAATTGGGATAATTGGCTCACAACTCAATTAGCTACTGAGTTAGCTGGTCAACAAGAAAGTGCAAATGATGTCTTCATGACAGCTAGCGAAGGGATAGAAGTATTCCAACGTGTATTAACTTTCAAAAACTTAACTCAATTAGTTGTTTCAACCACTAATTTACCAGCGAGAATTAAACGTTGGGTTGGTGATGAGTCATTAAAAAATTCCCAATCTTCCCTAAGCAAAAATTTAGCATCACGTCACTCTAGACCAAACTTAGACAATAGTTATGTTGCTCCTAGAAATGAAACAGAGCAAATCATTGCTAACATTTGGCAAGAAGTTTTGGGATTTGAAAGAGTCGGTATATACGATAATTTTTTAGAGTTAGGTGGGGATTCTCTGTTGAGTATCCAAGTAACAGCGAGAGCAAATAAAGTAGGGTTACGTCTTAACAATCAACATTTATTTCAATACCCAACAATTGCAGAATTAACAGAAGTAGCAACCAAAACTCAGAATGTTTTGGGCGAACAAGGATTAGTACAAGGAGAAGTACCTTTAACACCAATACAACACTGGTTTTTTGAACAAAATTTAGTAGATAAGCATCATTGGAACCAAGCTATTTTATTAGAAGTACAACAACTGATTTCTTCAGCTTTATTGACCCAGGCAATACAATATTTACTTGTACATCATGATGCTTTACGTTTACGTTACGTCGAAAATGAATCTGGCCTCCAGCAAATTAATATTCTCCCTGATGAATTTGTGCCCTTTGTGGAAATAGATTTATCAACAGTACCAGATTTGTTACGAGAATCTGCTTTTGAATCTGCTGTTAATCAATTACAAGCTTCACTAAATTTATCATCAGGCCCGCTTTTACAAGTTGCTCTTTTTGATTTCGGCACACAGCAACCCCAAAGATTACTATTTGTAATTCATCATTTAGTAGTTGATGTTGGTTCTTGGCGGATTTTACTCGATGATTTAGAAACAGCGTACCAACAATTAAATCAAGGTAAAACAATTAAATTGCCAGCGAAAACAAGCTCATTTAAACAGTGGGCACAACGGTTAATTAAATATGCTAAATCAACAGAGTTGCAATGGGAAGAAGTTTATTGGTTGTCAGCTAATCGTGAGTCGGTATCACCGTTACCTGTAGATTATCCACAAGGAGCGAACACTGTAGCCTCAACAGACACCATATCCATAACATTGAGTGTTGCAGAAACGCAAACATTACTACAAGAAGTGACAGCAATTTATCGAGTTCAAATGGAGGAAATTCTATTATTTGCTTTAACACAAGTAATTAGTAAATACACTGGAACTCAATCATTGTTAGTTGATTTAGAAGGTAATGGTAGGGAAGTAATTTTTGATGATATAGACGTAAGCCGGACAATGGGTTGGTTCACTAATATTGCTCCTGCACTTTTAGATGTAGAAGCAAGCAATAGTCCAGGGGAAGCATTGAAATTAGTTAAAGAACAACTACGAAATTTCCCAAATCAAGGTCTTGGTTATGGTGTATTGCGATATTTGAGTGATGATTTAATCATTACGGAAAAAATTCGTTTATTACAACCAGCAGAAATCATTTTTCTCTACCTTGGTAACTTAGAAGAAACTTTACCCAAATCTCCTTTGTGGAAGCTATCTGAAAAGTCTTTGGGAAATGTTGTTAGTTTGCAAGGAAGCCGCAGTCATTTATTAGAAATTAATGCTTTAATTGCCAATAATCAATTAAAAGTAGATTGGAATTATAGCACAAATATACATCGATTAGAGACAGTAAAACAATTAACTGAAGATTTTATTGTAGTTTTGCGATCGCTAATTGATAATAGTCAAACTTCTCCATTAGAAAATTACACGCCTGCTGACTTTGCAGAATTTCAAGCTAGTCAATGGAGTCAGTCTGATATTGATAGTATTTTGGCAAAATTTGAGAACTCTTAAAGTTGGTTTTTGGACAGATTTGATAGGAGCGATCGCCATGAAATTAGATATTTATCCCCAAACAATTTGGCAAAATTTATCTCATCAATTACAGCTATTCATCCACCGTAAAGATTTAAGTAAATTATTGCCATTGTATGATTGCAAATGGAATCCCCATTTGTTTGGTCAGCGCTACCAATTGCATTTTGCACCTTTAAGAACTAAAAAATTAAAAATTCTAGAAATAGGTATAGGTGGTGTTGAAGTCGGCGTATCTGGTGGTTATGCTGATGACCCATATTCTGGAGGCGAATCTTTAAGAATGTGGAAGAATTATTTTCCTAATAGTATGATTTATGGTATTGATATTATAGATAAAACAGCTTTAGAATCAGACAGAATCAAAATTTTTCAAGGAAGCCAAGACGATGAGGTTTTTTTGAAAAAAGTTGTCGAACAAACAGGGAAATTAGACATCATTATTGATGATGGTAGTCATCACAACGACCATGTAATTAAAACATTTAAAGTCCTCTTCCCCGAATTGAAT
Organism: Nostoc sp. 2RC; assembly: GCF_014222165.1. Lineage (NCBI taxonomy): Bacteria > Bacillati > Cyanobacteriota > Cyanophyceae > Nostocales > Nostocaceae > Nostoc > Nostoc sp. 2RC. The sequence goes on along the minus strand of NZ_JACKZU010000002.1, from coordinate 45,041 downwards.
GATGGGGGAATTTATATCATTGAAGACACTCATACTTCTTATATACCCAGCTACGAAAATTGGTGGAAATTCTCCGATGATAACCAACCTCCTGAATGGTCGCAGTATGGGGGAAGCTTAGATTTATACGACCCAAAAACGATGATGAATTTTTTTAAAAGACTAGTTGACTGTTTAAGTCATCAGGAATTTTTTAATCCTGGGTATTTACCTAATTATTTTGATAAACATATTGTTGGTATCCATTTTTATCGCAATCAAATTTTTATTTATAAAGGAAATAATACAGAACCAGGTAATGTGATGGACAATAATACATTAAAACCAGAATTTTTAGAAGAAATCGGTATCGATGCGATTGATAAATTAGGTTTAAGTTTTCCCATAATTGACGACCCCACAAAATAGTTAATTTTAATAATATTTTTTGGTATTCATCAAATGAAAAATATTGAAGATTTCTATCCACTTTCACCAACACAGCAAGGCATACTATTTCACAGTCTTTATGCCCCAGACTCCGCAGTTTATTGTGAAATCTTCAGTTGCAATATTGTAGGTGAATTGAATATCTCAGCATTTAAACAAGCATGGGAAAAATTAATACAACGTCATTCAATTTTGCGGACATCTTTTGTTTGGGAAGGCTTAAAAGAACCCGCTCAAATTGTACATAAGCAAGTAAAGTTACCTTGGCGGCAGGAAGATTTGCGCGGCATTGATAGTATTACCCAGCAAAAACATATTGAAAGTTTTTTAGCCGCAGAACAACAACGAGGTTTTGATATTTCTCAAGCACCGTTGATGCGGTTAACTTTGATACAATTAGCCGAAAATAATTATCAATTTATCTGGAGTCAACATCACTTATTATTAGATGGCTGGTCTTCATCTTTGGTGATGGACGAAGTCTTTACATTTTACAAAGCGTTTAGCCAAAATAAAAATTTAGATTTACCAAAACCTCGTCCTTACCGAGATTATATAGCTTGGCTACAACAACAGGATATTTCTCAAAATGAAGCTTTTTGGCGACGGTATTTGCAGCAATTTAATGCAACTACTTCCTTGAGTGTAGACCAAATTTCTAGTACTTTATCTGACGAACAAAAAGAATATAAACAACAATATATTAAATTATCAACTGCCGAAACATTAGCATTACAATCTTTTGCACGACAGCAACAGCTAACTTTAAATACTTTAATACAGGGTACATGGGCTATTCTTTTAAGCCGTTACAGTGGAGAAAAGGATGTTGTTTTTGGAAGTGTTGTTGCTGGTCGGGGCAATTTAGCTGGAACTGAATCAATGGTGGGGGTGTTAATTAACACTCTGCCAGTGCGAGTACGTATAAATTCAGAAGCATCTTTGATATCTTGGTTCAAGCAACTGCAAGTACAGCAAAATGAAACACGACAATATGAGCAATGCCCATTAATCAAAATTCAAAAATGCAGTGAAATTCCATCTGGGCAACCTTTATTTGAAAGTCTAGTTAATTTTCAGAATTATCCGACAGATTTTTCTAAGTTAGAACAAGTCAGCAATTTACAAATATCTCATATTCGTAGTTTTATACATCCTCATTATCCCCTCACTGTATCAGTGAAGGTGGATGCAGAATTATTATTAGAAATTTTCTATGAAAGTCATCGGTTTGAATCAAATGCCATCGCTCGAATGTTGGGGCATTTGCGTACATTATTATTGGGGATGATAGCCAACCAACAGCAGCGTGTTAAAGACTTGCCGTTACTGACTGCACAAGAACATCAACAATTATTGGAAGATTGGAATAATACCGGAGTTGATTATCCTCAAAAGTGCATTCATCAATTATTTATAGCGCAAGTGGAAAAAACACCTGATGCTGTAGCAGTAGTATTTGAAAATCAGCAATTAACTTATAACGAACTCAATATCAAAGCTAATCAATTAGCACATTATTTACAAAAACTGGGAGTAAAACCGGAAGTTTTAGTGGGGATTTGTGTAGAACGTTCCTTAAATATGCTTATCGGATTATTAGCCGTACTCAAAGCAGGTGGAGCATATATTCCGCTAGATCCTAGTTATCCAAAGGAGCGATTAGCATTTATTTTAGAAGATGCAAAAGCCCCGGTTTTGTTAACTCAAACTTGCCTTTTAGAAGTAATACCGCAAAATCAAAGTCAAGTCGTTTGTTTAGATGCACATTGGCAGAAAATTGCACAACAAAGTCAAGAAAATTTACTTGATAAATTAACTATTGATCATCTAGCTTATGTTATTTATACCTCTGGTTCTACAGGAAAACCAAAAGGCGTACAAATTCCCCACAGCGCTTTGAGTAATTTTTTGTACTCCATGAAACAAAGACCGGGATTAACCGAAAACGATACTTTGTTGGCAGTGACAACTTATGCTTTTGATATTGCTGCTTTAGAACTTTTTCTACCAATTATAGTTGGTGGTTGTTTGGTAATTGCTAGTAGGGAAATAACCTCAGATGGAATTCAATTATCAGCAAAACTAACAGAGTCCAAAGCAACAGTGATGCAAGGAACACCAGCAACTTGGCAATTGCTTTTAACAGCAGGCTGGAGTGGAAATCGTCAATTAAAAATTCTCTGTGGTGGAGAAGCTTTACCTGGATATTTAGCCAATCAATTATTGCATCGATGTGCTTATTTATGGAATATGTATGGCCCTACAGAAACCACTATTTGGTCAGCAGCATCTCAGGTAGAAACTGATGTAAAAATTATAGGTATTAGTGGTGCGATCGCCAATACACAATTTTACATTCTAGACCAATACAATCAATTAGTTCCTATAGGTGTAGCAGGGGAATTGCATATCGGTGGCGATGGACTTGCACGAGGTTATTTCAATCGTCCCGACTTAACAGCAGAAAAATTTATCCCAAATCCATTTAGTCAAAAACCTACGCGTTTGTATAAAACAGGAGATTTAGCCCGCTATTTATCAAATGGAGAAATAGAATACATTGGTCGAATTGATAATCAAGTAAAAGTCCGTGGTTTTCGTATTGAACTAGGAGAAATTGAAGCACTCCTAACTCAACATTCCGCAGTTAGAGAAGCAGTAGTTATAGTACGTAACGATTCTCTAGATTCTCAACGAATAGTTGCTTATTTAGTCCTTCAAAGCCAGCAAACATTAACGATTCCTCAACTGCGTAACTTTTTAGAATCGAAATTACCAAGCTATATGTTACCAAGTAATTTCGTCATCTTAGAAGCACTACCACTAACACCTAATGGAAAAGTTGACCGCAAGGCGTTACCCGCACTTGATAAAATACTTCCAGAATGTGAGGAAAACTTTGTTGCACCTCAAACTTCTATGGAAAAGCAATTAGCAATTATTTGGATGGAAGTACTGGGATTAGAAAAATTAGGAGTCAACGATAACTTTTTTGAATTAGGGGGACACTCACTTTTAGCAACCCAAGTGATATCCCGCATTAATAAAAATTTAGATATCCAGTTGCCAATACGCCGCATTTTTGAACTGCCAACAATAGCAAAATTAGCTAAAAGCATTGAAGAAAAACAGCTAAATATTAATTCCTTACCACCAATTGCACGAATTTCACGAGACAAAGAATTACCCTTATCTTTTGCTCAAAAAAGATTGTGGTTTTTAGAACAATTAGAGGAAGGAAGTTCTACATATAATATGCCAGCCGCCGTTTACCTCAAGGGACATTTAGATATAAATGCTTTAGAACAAACTTTTCAAGAACTTTCACGGCGACAAGAAGTCTTACGCACTAGCTTTAAAAAAGTAAACGGAAATCCTGTACAATTAATCCTTCCATCTATTACTATCACTATCCCAATTGTAGATGTCAGTGAAGCTTCAGCAGAAAAACAATCTTTGAAAGTGCGGCAGTTAATTTTGGCAGAAGCTCAACGACCTTTTGACTTAACTAAAAGTCCATTGCTGCGAGTGAATTTATTGCGTTTAGCTGAAGAATCTTATGTATTGCTGTTAGTGATGCATCATATTATTTCTGATGGCTGGTCAATTGGCGTACTGATTCGTGAATTATCTATTCTTTATGCAGCTTTCAGCAAAAAACAACCATCACCTTTAACAGAATTACCAATTCAATATGCAGACTTTTCCTATTGGCAAAATCAATGGCTGCAAGGTGAAGTAATGCAGAAACACTTGTCTTATTGGAAACAACAACTTGCTAACTTACCCGTGTTGGAATTGCGTACTGATTATCCCCGTCCTAAAATTCAAACTTTTCGCGGTACTAGCCAACATTTACAACTATCAAAACAACTATGTGAAGAAATTAAAGCATTAAGTCGTAGAGAAGAAGTCACTTTATTTATGACTCTAGTGGCAGGATTTAAAATCTTAATGCATTACTGCACAAAACAAGATGATATTGTTGTCGGTACTGATGTTGCAAACCGCAATTATCCAGACACAGAAAATATTATTGGTTTTTTTGTTAATCAGCTAGTATTACGTACCAACTTAGGAGGAAATCCAACTTTTCAGGAACTATTGCAACGTATTCGTGAGGTGACATTAAGTGCTTACGAACATCAAGATATGCCATTTGACCAGTTAGTATTAGCCTTAAAACCAGAACGAGATTTAAGCCGTACACCTCTATTTCAATCTAAATTTGTTTTGCAAAATGCCCCGACTTTGCCACTAGAACTTGAAGGTTTAAAGTTGAAAGTTATCGAAGATATTGACAATGGCACAGCTAAATTTGATTTACTACTTACCATGTGGGAAAGTGAACAAGGTTTGAGTGGTAGTTGGGAATATAGCACAGACTTGTTTAATGCTTCTAGGATTACTAAATTTATTACAGATTATGAAATAATTTTACGTGCTGTTGTTGCTCAACCTAATATTAAATTTACAGGCATCAAAGAAATATTGGCAGCAGCAGAAAAACAAACACAAGATGCAAAACAAGAGGAATTTAAACAAGCCCGTAGCCAAAAATTTAAAGCATTTAAATCACAAGCTCAGCCAAAAGTAATTAACTTATCTCCCCAAGAATTAATTACACAATCTTTTTTAGAAACTACAAATAAACTACCTTTAGTTATCTCGCCAAAATTCAGCGATTTCAATTTACCTATTTGGACTGCAAAAAATCAAGAATTTATCGCCACTAATTTATTAAAATATGGAGGTATTTTATTTAGAGGTTTTGCTATTAACCAAAAAGAGGATTTTGAGCAATTTGTTAGCGCCGTGTGTCCTCAATTAATGCCTTACATAGAATCTTCCACACCTCGTACTAAATTAAGCGAAAAAGTTTATACTTCTACCGAATTTCCTGCCGACCAAACTATTGCTTTACATAACGAATCATCCTATGCCAATACCTATCCGATGAAGATATGGTTTTGTTGCATGGAACCAGCAAGCCAAGGAGGAGAAACTCCAATTGCTGATGTGAGAAAAGTATATCAACGTATTCATCCCCAAATTAGAGAACGCTTTCAAAAAAAAGGATGGATGCTAGTCCGCAACTATGGTGATGGATTTGGTTTACCTTGGCAAAAAGTCTATCACACAACAGACAAAGCTGTGATGGAAGAATATTGTCGTGATGCTTCTATTGAAGTTGAGTGGAAAGACAACAACCGCTTAAGAACTCGCCAAGTTCGTCCAGCCATAGCAAAACATCCGAAAACAGGTGAAATGGTTTGGTTTAATCATGTTGTTTTTTGGCATGTATCGAGTTTACAAACACAATTTCGAGAGAAATTTTTCAGCGAGTTTACAGAAGAAGATTTACCTTATAACACTTTTTATGGCGATGGTTCTCCTATTGAAGATTCAGTGATTGCAGAAATTCGTGCAGCTTATCAACAAGAAATGATTGTTTATCCTTGGCAGAAAGGAGATATATTAATGCTCGATAATATGTTGACAGCCCACGCCCGTAATCCCTACTCTGGTTCCAGAAAAATTTTAACTGCAATGGGCGAACCTCTTCAGCATGATTTTTCAATAATTACTCACTCATAAAATCCCTAAACTAGACAATTTCTCTTTCCTCTCTGTGTCCTCAGCGTCTCTGCGGTTCCTTTAAAAATTAACTGAATCATGAATAATCAAGGAATTCACGGTTTTCAACTTTCACCACAACAAAAACATTTATGGCTATTACAACAAGAGAACAATAGCCATGCTTATTATTCATTTAGTGCGGTGGAAATTACAGGTAATTTAAATATAGAGACGTTGAAGAATGCCATAAAAACTATTGTCCACAAACATCAAATTCTTTGCACTAGCTTTCGCTGCTTACCAGGAATGAATATTCCATTACAAGTAATTGAAGATAACAGCGATTTATTAATCAAAGAACACGATTTGAGAACAATTTCAACGGCAGAACAAAATAATGCTATTGAATTGTTAATTGAATCTCTTAAACAAGATAAATTACAGATATTTCTAGCTATCTTGTCAGAATCTAGATGGATATTATTGTTAAACTTACCTGCTTTATACGCAGATACAACTTCCCTGAATAATTTATTAACGGAAATCACTCGTGCTTACACTGGCAATTTAGATAATGAGGAACCAGTACAATACATAGTTTTTTCAGATTGGCAAAATGAATTATTAGAGTCAAAAGAAGCAGAAATTGGCAGAAAATATTGGCGAGAAAAAGATATTAGTCATATTTGTAATTTGAAACTGCCAAATGAAAATTATTTATCTAGTAAAACTGAATTTAAACCGCAAATTTTTACTCAGATAATTCCCCCTGAAATTGTAGCGAAAATCAAGGCGATCGCCGAAAATTTCAATACCACTGAATCATCTTTATTACTAACATGTTGGCAAACCCTACTATGGCGTTTGACCAATGTATCCAATATGGTGATTGGTACTCACTGCGATGGTAGACCGGAAGCAGAACTCCAAGACATGCTGGGACTGCTAGCCAAATATGTACCAGTAGATTGCCATTTCCAAGGTAATTTAAAATTTAGCGAAGCTTTAGAGCAAATTACTTTGAAACAAAATCAAGCTGAGGAATGGCAAGATTGTTTTAATTGGGAATTATTTTCAGGATTTGATAATATACCCTTCTTACCCTTTTGTTTTGAATTTATAGAGCAAAATTCCGAAATTTTGACTACAAATACAGTTAAATTTTCTCTATTACAGCAATATGTTTGTTTTGATAAATTCAAAATAAAATTATCATTTATTCCTAGAGAAAATTTTCTTCAGGCTCAATGGCACTATGATGCAAAGTTATTTTTTCTAGAAGATATCGAACAATTATCGGGACAATTTTTTAATCTTTTAAAAAATGTCATTAACTATCCTGATGCACTACTCAGGGAATTACAAATACTTAGTGACAATGAAAATCAAAAACTGCTAATTGAGTTTAATAATACACAAATTGATTTTCCAACCAATAAATGTTTTCAGCAACTTTTTGTGGAACAAGTACAACGTACCCCAGACAACATTGCTGCTGTTTATGAAAATCAACAATTTACCTACCAAGAATTAAATCATCGTGCTAACCAGCTAGCTCATTATCTACAACAATTAGGTGTAAAACCAGATGTCATGGTGGGAATTTGTGTAGAACGTTCCCTTTTCATGTTGATTGCACTTTTAGGGATCTTAAAAGCTGGTGGTGCTTATGTACCCATTGACCCTAATTATCCTTTAGAAAGAAAAACTTTTATCTTAAAGGATTCTCAAATGCCAGTGCTATTGACTCAACAGCATTTAATGGCAGATTTAGTTACAAATGAAATTCAAGTAATTTATCTTGATAGTGATTGGGAAACTATAAACCAACAAAAAATTGATAACCCAATTACTACAACAACGACATTAAATTTAGCTTATGTGATTTACACTTCCGGTTCCACTGGGAAACCGAAAGGAACTCTTATCCCCCATCAAGGATTAGTGAATTACTTAAGTTGGGCTACTCAAAAATATACAGTGGCACAAGGAATAGGAACTGTAGTCCACTCACCTCTGGGTTTTGATTTAACCATCACCAGTTTATTATCACCTTTATTAGTTGGTCGCACAGTAGAATTATTATCAGAAGAACAAGGAATTGAAACTCTTTCTCAAGCTTTAAAGAAAAGCTCGAATTTAAGTTTAGTGAAAATCACTCCCGCACACTTGGATTTGTTGAAACAACAGTTATCCAAAGAAGAGATAGCAAATAAAACGAGAGCTTTTATTATTGGTGGTGAAAACTTATTAGCCCAAAGTATTACTTTCTGGCAAGATGTAGCCCCAGATACGATATTAATCAATGAATACGGCCCCACAGAAACAGTGGTAGGCTGTTGTATTTATGAAGTTCCAGTGGGAAAACATACTTCAGGTTCCATACCCATTGGTAAACCCATCGCTAATACTCAGTTGTACGTTTTAGACCAATATTTACAACCAGTACCAACAAACGTAACGGGCGAATTATATATTGGTGGACTGGGATTAGCTAGGGGTTATTTGAATCAACCTGAATTAACAGCTTTGAAATTTATCCCCAATCCCTTTAGCAAACAACAAGGCGATCGCCTTTATAAAACAGGTGATTTAGTCCGCTTTTTACCAAGTGGAGATATTGAGTATATCGGTAGAATTGATAATCAAATAAAAATCCGGGGTTTCCGTGTTGAATTAGGAGAAATTGAAGGAGTTATCAATCAACATCCATCGGTATCTGCAAGTGTAGCAATACTTCGGGAGGATAAACCAGGAAATCAAAATTTAATCGCCTATATCACTCTTTATCCAGACAAAACATTAACAATTTTTCAACTGCGACGCTTCTTACAAAATAAATTGCTTGACCATATGTTACCAACAGCGTTTATGATATTAGAAGCATTTCCACTAACATCTAATGGCAAAGTAGACCGTCGAGCATTGCCAATGCCAGATGCGCTACGTCCAGAATTAGAAGTTGCTTATGTAGTACCACAAACAGAAGTAGAAAAAACAATAGCTTCAGTTTGGCAGAAAGCTTTAAATCTTGAAAAGATAGGTATTCACGATAATTTCTTTGAAATTGGCGGCCATTCATTACTTTTAGTTACAGTTCACAGCCAATTACAAGAAATATTGAATAATGCCGAACTATCAACCCTTGATTTGTTTAGATATCCCACCATTAATTCTTTAGCAGAGTATTTAAGCTCATCTGCAAATCAAACACTATCCCTACAAGAAACTGATATTCAAACAGAGAAAATTTCAGCTGGGAAAGCGCAACAAAGAAAACGGTTGCAAAAACTTAAATCAGTTGAAAATAATTAAGGAATTTGTCAATTATGAATATTCCCAGCGACACATATTCTTATAACGGTTCAGAAATCGCAATTATCGGATTAACAGGAAGATTTCCTGGGGCGAAAAATCTTGACGAATTTTGGCATAATCTCCAAACCGGCGTAGAGTCAATTTCTTTTTTCAGTGACGAAGAACTGTTAGCAGCAGGAATAGAACCAGCACTGATTAACAATCCCAATTATGTGAAAGCCAATGGTGTTTTAGAAGATGCAGAACTTTTTGATGCTGCCTTTTTTAACTTTAATCCTAGAGACGCAGAAATCACCGATCCGCAACATAGGATTTTTTTAGAGTGTGCTTGGGAAGCCTTGGAAAATGCCGGCTATGATTCTGAAACTTATAATGGTTCCATAGGTGTTTTTGCTGGCTCTAATTTAAGCGGTTATTTATTAAATATTTATTTTAATCAAAATATTAGAAACTCAATAGACGAACACCAATTAACAATTGCTGCGGATAAAGATTACTTAGCTACACGTACTTCTTACAAACTTAATTTAACAGGCCCTAGTTATACAATTCAAACAGCTTGCTCAACTTCATTAGTCGCTGTACATTTAGCTTGTCAAAGTTTGCTTAATGGTGAATGTGATATTGCTTTGGTTGGCGGAATTTCTGTTGGTGCATCTAGAAAAGCTGGCTATTTATATCAAGAAGGCGGTATTAAATCTCCTGATGGACATTGCCGTGCTTTTGATGCTAAAGCACAGGGAACTGTTAGTGGAGAAGGTGTAGGAATTGTTGTTTTAAAAAGATTAGAAGATACATTAAACGATGGTGATTTTATTCATGCTGTAATCAAAGGTTCTGCCGTTAATAACGACGGTTCAAATAAAGTTAGCTATACAGCACCCCGCATAGAAGGTCAAGCTAAAGTTATTAAAACTGCCCAATTTGTTGCAGAAGTAGAAGCAGAAACAATTAGCTATATTGAAGCTCATGGAACCGGAACTTCTTTAGGAGATCCCATTGAAATCGCAGCACTAACCCAAGCCTTTGAAAGCAGCACAAAAAAGAAAAATTTCTGTGCAATTGGTTCCTTAAAAACAAATATTGGACATTTAGATGCCGCCGCCGGTGTTGCAGGTTTAATTAAAACAGTTTTAGCCTTAAAACACAAACAAATCCCTCCCAGTTTGCATTTTGAGGAACCAAATCCTCAAATTGATTTCGCCAATAGTCCTTTTTATGTCAACAATCAACTTTCAGAATGGAAAACAAACGAATATCCTAGACGTGCAGGAGTTAGTTCTTTTGGTATTGGCGGTACTAATGCTCATATCATATTAGAAGAAGCTCCAAGGCAGCAGGGGAAGCAAGGAGCGATGGAGCAGGGGAGAAAGTATCAATTGCTGGTACTTTCAGCTAAGACGAATACAGCCCTAGAAACCGCTACAAAAAATCTGGCGAATCATCTACAAACACATCCAGATTTAAATGTCGCTGACATTGCTTATACTTTGCAAGTTGGTCGCCGAAATTTTAATCATCGTCGAGTTTTATTGTGTGAAAATATTTCAGATGCAATCAAAACACTCACAGCGCCAGATAAACAAGGGATTTTTAGTAATTGTTCAGAAACCCGTAACCATCCAATTGTATTCATGTTTCCCGGACAGGGAGCGCAGTATGTAAACATGGGACGGGAATTATATGAAAGTGAATGGATTTTTAGGCAACAAATTGATAATTGTTGTGAATTATTAAAGCCATATTTAAAGTTAAATCTCAAAGAAATACTTTATCCTTCAACATTAGAAACTACAGCAGAAAAACTCCAACAAACTTCCTTAACTCAACCTGCATTATTTGTAATTGAATATGCCCTGGCTAAACTTTGGATGTCTTGGGGCGTGCATCCCCAAGCAATGATTGGTCACAGCATCGGCGAGTATGTAGCAGCTTGTATTTCTGGTGTTTTTTCTTTAGAAGAAGCACTGATTTTAGTCGCTATTCGCGGACAATTAATGCAAAATGTCGAACCTGGGTCGATGCTTTCTGTTTCTATTTCTGCTGAAGAAATACAACCAATGTTAAGTTCAGAACTTTCTTTAGCAGCCAGCAATGCACCATCTCTTTGTGTGGTTTCTGGTGCTACAAATGCCATAGAAATATTAGAAAATAAGTTGACAGAACAAGGTATAGATTGTCGCCGTCTGCATACATCTCATGCCTTCCATTCCCAAATGATGGAGCCGATTTTAAAGACATTTTTACGACAAGTTAGAGAAGTCAATTTCAAAGCACCACAAATTCCTTTTATTTCTAATGTTAGCGGCACTTGGATTACAGTACAGCAAGCAACCGATCCTGATTACTGGGGGAGACATTTACGACAAGCGGTATTGTTTAACGAGGGAATCGCTACATTGCTGCAACAACCAGAGCGAATATTTTTAGAAGTCGGCCCTGGACGCACCTTAACTACCCTAACCAAACGACAGTTAGCTACACAAACTATGGTACTAACTTCGCTGCGACATCCCCAAGAGCAAGTTTCTGATGTGGCATTTTTACTTAATACTTTGTCTCAGCTTTGGTTGACAGGATTGCCGATAAATTGGACGGGCTTTTATGCTGGCGAACAATGCAGACGTATTCCTTTGCCTACCTATCCTTTTGAGCATCAGCGTTATTGGATTGAGGCTGATTCTGAAACTACCTTGTCAACAATATCGCCAAAATCATTAACTAAAAAGCCAAATATTGCTGATTGGTTTTATGTCCCAAGTTGGAAACAATCAACACCAATTGAATTATTTCCAGCAATTGAAAAAAATATCTGCTGGTTAATTTTTATAGATGACTATGGAGTGGGTGATGCAGTTGTCAAAAAATTACAACAGCAAAGTCAAAATTTAATCACAGTTAAGATTGCAGATAAATTCACCCAAATTAATAAATATACATACACTGTTAATCCCCAACAAAAAAATGATTATGATGTTTTGTTGGTAGAACTGCAAAAACAAAATTTGATTCCCAATGTAATAGTTCATTTTTGGAGCATTACTCAAAATGATACTTTACCTACTTTAGAAAATTGCCATAATCTTGGTTTTTGGAGTTTGTTGTATTTGACTCAAGCATTAGGAAAACAAAATATTAGCGATTCTCTGAAATTAAAAGTTGTAACTAATAATGTACAGAATGTCATTGGCGATGAAAAATTGTCCCCAGAGAAGGCAACTATATTAGGTGCTTGTAAGGTAATTCCCAAAGAATATCCAAATATTCATTGTTCGCTGATTGATGTGGTAATTTCTAACGCTCAAATTTCCCAGAAATTTGTCAATTATTTAATTATAGAATTAACAACCCAGCAAACAGAAAATATAATTGCTTATCGGGGATATCATCGCTGGATTCCAACCTTTGAAAATCTACGTTTAGATGAACATATTCCTAGTAAAACTAAACTAAAAAAAGCAGGAGTTTACTTAATTACTGGTGGACTCGGCGGTATGGGTTTAGTACTGGCGGAACATTTAGCCAAGACAGTACAAGCTAAATTAATTTTAATTGCTAGAAAAAAATTACCAGAGCGATCGCACTGGCAAGAATGGCTAGAAAATCACGATCGCCAAGATTCTGTAAGCCGCAAGATTGAAAAAATATTGGCACTTGAAAAATTAGGTTCGGAAATTGAAATTAAAAGTGCTGATGTCGCTAGCTACGAAGAAATGCAGGTAGCTATTACTGAAGCTTTAGAAAAATTTGGTCAAATTAATGGCGTCATCCATGCTGCGGGTATTGCTGGCGGTGGTATGATTCAACTGAAAACAGAGGATTTAGTAAATAGTGTTTTCGCACCAAAAATCAAGGGCACATTAGTATTAGAAGAAATTTTAAAATTCAAAAATATTACTTTAGATTTCTTGGTGCTTTGTTCATCCCAAAGTTCTATATTAAGTGAATTTGGACAGGTAGATTATTGTGCTGCTAATGCATTTCTCGATGTTTATGCAAATTATCGTACCTCTGAATTTGATGAATTCACTGTGTCAATTAACTGGGATACTTGGCAAGAAGTAGGGATGGCAGTGGAGACAACACTACCAGAACAATTAAAATTGCAACGTCAAGAAGAAATTAAAAAAGGCATACTACCTCCAGAAGGTGCAGAAGCTTTTAATCGTATTTTGTTAAGTCATTTGCCTCGTGTTATTGTCTCCACCCAAGATTTTCAACAAGTAATTGAACAGAACAATTCCTTCAATTACCTCAATCAAGATTTAGGACTGTTATCAAAGACATCAACAACAAATCTTACCCAAATCAGTCATCCGCGTCCAAATTTAGCAAATGCTTATGTTGCCCCTCAAAATGAAGTTGAGCAGACTTTAGCTAATATTTGGCAACAATTTCTAGGGATTGAAAAAATCGGAATTCATGACAACTTTTTTGAATTGGCAGGAGATTCGATTATTGCAATTCAAATTGTTGCCCAAGCTAATCAATTAGGCTTAAAGTTAACTTCTCAACAAATGTTTCTCCACCAAACTATCGCTGAGTTAGCAACAGCAGCCAATTTAATTGAGGTGAAAGAAACAATCGAAATAGCACCGATTCAACATCAGCAGTCTCAGTCCTTGTCAGCAGAAAAATATACACCCTCTGACTTCCCCAGGGCTAACTTAAACCAAGACGACTTAGATAAATTTTTGGCAAAAATCAATAAATTAAGTGAGAATAAAGCACAATGAAAGTAGAAAATGTAGAGGATATATACGAACTCACACCAGTGCAAAAGGGGATGCTTTTTCACTGCTTATATGCTAAGGAATCAGCATTATATTTCTTCCACCACACCTTAACTTTACATGGTCAACCCAATATAGAAGCTTTTGAACAAGCATGGCAGCAAGTCGTAGATAGACATACAATTTTGCGTACAGGATTTTATTGGGAAGACATTGATAATCCCTTACAAGTTGTTTATAAACAAGTCAAAATTACTTTAAATCAATATGATTGGCGTGGCATTGAAACAGCAGAACAACAAGAGCGAATGAAGTTATTTTTAGAGAGCGATCGCCAGTTATATTTTGACTTTTCTCAACCATGTTTAATGCGTTTATCTTTAATTCGTCTTGCTAGCGATCGCTATGAATTTATTTGGAGCAATCATCATATAATTATAGATGGCTGGACAACTCCGATAATCTTAGAAGAATGCTTACAAATTTATGTAGCACTTTGCGAATCTAAACAAGCTAACTTACCCCCAGCCCGTCCTTTTAGAAATTATATCGATTGGTTACAGCAACAGGATATAGCTAAAACTGAAAGCTATTGGCGACAAGCATTACAAGGAATCAAAGCACCAACTCCCTTAACTTACATCGAAAATAATCAATTACCCGATCTCAAAGAAAGATACGACGAAGAAAAAATTCAATTATCAGAAGCAACTACAAAATCCCTACTATCTTTTGCAACAAAAAATCGTCTAACTCTTGCTACATTAATTCATGGAATTTGGTCTATTCTCCTGAGTCGTTACACTTGTCGTGACAACATTATCTATGGATGTACTGTTACAGGAAGACCAGTAGATTTACCCGATGTCAATTCAATGGTTGGGATGTTTATAAATACCTTACCAATTAATGTTAAGCTAAATCCCGATCAACAAGTATTGTCATGGCTACAAGATTTCCAAACTCAATTAGTAGAAGCACGTCATCATGAATATACTCCCCTAACACAAATTCAAGGCTGGAGCGAAGTACCCCGAAATTTACCATTGTTTGAAACAATTGTTGTAGTTGAGAACCTTCCAGTTAGTCAATTTGTCAGAAATTGGAAAGGAAATATAGAATTTGAACCAACTGGAACTTATTACAGAAACAACTATCCTTTAAATTTAGTTATCTATCCCGAATCAGAAATTATAGTAGCAATTTCATACAATGCTTCTAGATTCGATATCGCCACAATCACTGGGATAATTAGAGATTTTCAAGTACTTCTACAAGAAATCATAAATAATCCTCATGTTCCTATCAAAGAACTATCATTTTCCACGGCACAAAAACACCAAATATTAACTGCTTTAGATAAAGAAGCATCATTTGATTGGCAATTAGCAGCAACATTTTAAGGTATGTATGAAGGTATGATTATTTCCTCGGCAATAGAAAGAAGATATAAGCTATCAAGTGATGAATTTCAAAAAGAATATGTTGAACTAGGTAAACCAGTCATCATTTCTGGAGTAATTTCCAATTGGAGTGGGTTTGATAAATGGTCTTTAAAATATTTCAAACAATTATCTCCATTTCTCAATATTTATGCCAAGAAATTTAGTAATAAGGAAATCGAAATATGTAGATTGACCATGAAAAAATATATAGAATTAATAGAAAGCTATGAAAAAGATCCAGAAAATCATCCACTACCACCATATTGCCATGACCTACCTTTATTTAGTTTAATTCCTTCACTAATAGAAGATGTTAAACCATTTCCTGTTGAATATTTACCAAAATGGTATTGGTATAAGTGGTGGCGTTACTGCCAATTTTTCTTAGGTTCTTCCAACAGCATTACACCATTACATTTTGATTGTCTTCTTACTAACAATATTTTTTTCCAAATTACTGGACGCAAACAATTTACCATCCTATTACCTGAAGACGCTAAATATTGCTATCGCCAAGGCTGGAGATGGTTTCTTGTCAATCCAGAAAATCCAGATTTCAATAAATATCCTGATTATAAAAACGCTAGACCAATTACATTTATTGTTAATCCTGGGGAAATTTTATATATGCCTCCTGGAACGCTGCATTATGTTAGAAGTTTGGATATGTCAATTTCCTTTAATATCGATTGGCATACACAAAAAAGCTCATTGACTGCTTTAGCAGCTATTAAAAAAGGAATGCCAGTACAAAATTTATACTATAACTGGTTATTAACAATGGGCTTAGTATTTAAAGTACCTCCCCAGATAATTTTTAAATTTTATAAAACTTATCTTAATTACGTTTCTTAAACAGTACACGCTCGGTTTGTAATTCAAATCCTAGAATCTCATGAACATATTTGAAAAGCGTGAATCCAACGTCAGAAGCTATTGCCATAATTTTCCAGATATCTTCCATCGAGCCAAAGGTTCTATCATTTATTCGGAATCAGGGAAAGAATATATTGATTTTTTTGCTGGAGCCGGGGCTTTAAATTATGGACATAACCACGACTATATAAAACAAAGGGTAATTTCATATTTAGATGCTGATGGAATTGCACATGGGCTAGATATGTATACTTCGGCTAAAGAAAAATTTTTAGCGAAGTTTGATGAAGCGGTACTTAGTTCAAAAAAGCTAGATTACCGCATTCAATTTTGCGGCCCGACAGGAACAAATGCAGTAGAGGCAGCTTTAAAATTAGCTAGAAAAGTTAAACAAAGACCAGGTATTTTTTCCTTTATGGGGGCATATCATGGAATGACTTTAGGTAGCTTATCAATTAGTGGTAATATCGGAATTAGGGCAGGGGCAATTGGGACATCAAGTAATGTCACATTTATGCCTTATCCTTATGGATTTATGGAAAGTTTTGACACAATAGAATATATTGAATCTGTTTTAAATGATGTTAATTCCGGAATTGAAAAACCAGCAGCAATTATTTTTGAAACAGTGCAAGCAGAAGGTGGGGTGATTGTCGCTCCCATTGATTGGATGCAAAGATTAAGAAAGTTATGTGACGAACATGATATTTTATTAATTTGCGATGATATTCAAGTCGGCTGTGGTAGAACGGGGTCTTTCTTTTCTTTTGAAAGAGCAGATATTGTTCCCGATATGGTCGTACTCTCGAAATCAATTAGCGGGTATGGTTTTCCCATGTCGCTATTATTAATTAAGCCAGAATTGGATATTTGGGAACCTGGCGAACATAATGGTACTTTTAGAGGAAACCAATTAGCATTTATTGGAGCAACAGCGGCTCTGGAGTACCGAGAAAGCTATGATTTTGAACAAGATGTAAAAGCTAAAGAGCTTTTTTTGAGAAATTTTCTGAATCACGAAATAGCAGCGATGAGTGAAAAAATTGCAATCCGGGGAATCGGAATGATTTGGGGAATTGATGTGAAAAATTTTGGCGATCGCACTTTATCTCAACGTATCACATCGCGTTGTTTTGAACTGGGATTAATCATTGAAAAAGCAGGCAGAAATGATAGTGTAATTAAAATTTTGCCTCCCCTCACAATTGATATGTCTAGCTTACAAAAGGGTTGTTCAATTATTAAAGCAGCCTTTGATAATTGTATATCGAGTTAAATTTAAGTACTAGTTAATTAGTCACATCAAAGATTATGGGTTTACATCTACAGTCACATGACACATTCTCTGAAAAAATTTATTGGATAAATAAATTATCCAAAGAATTGCCAGAAACAAATTTAATGTTGGATTATGTAAGACCATTATTTCCCACTGGTAATAAAAAATCTCTGAGCTTTGATTTATCCAATGATTTATCTCAAGCAATCATTAAACTGGGGAATAGTTCTTACTTTTCAATTTATTTAATTCTTGTGTCGACTTTGAAAATATTGCTGCCAAAATATACGCGAAATAATGATGTTATTCTTGGCATACCAGTATATGAAAAAATCGCAACAAATAACGTAAATAGTAAAGTCATTCCTCTACGTACTCAAGTTACGCCTCAGCTGACATTCCAAGATTTGGTTTTGCAAGTTAAAGATGCTACTATAGCTGCTTACGCTCATCAAAACTATAATTTTGATGAACTAATTAAATTATTAGCAATCCCCACAACTCCTAATCGTTGTCCCATTTTTGACATAGTAGTTTTACTAGAAAATATTCATCACAAAACTCAGTTAAAGCAACTCAACAACGACATCACAATTTCTTTTACAGTTAACGGTAAAAATATTAGTGTTCATATAGAATATAGCGAATATCTGTTTCAAGATGAAAATATCACATCAATGAGCAGATGTTATGTAAATGTTTTAGAAAGCTGTTTGAATCAAGTTAATATTAAAATTTCCGATATTGCTTTCTTAAAAGAGTCGTATAAGTACCAATTATTACAACAATTTAACAACAATGTTAAAGAATATCCCGTTTACCAGACAATCAATGAATTATTTGAAAAGCAAGTAATTCAAACTCCAAACAATGTAGCTGTAGTTCACGAACAAACTCAATTAACTTATCAAGAGCTAAATCAAAAAGCTAATCAGCTAGCTGGCTTATTGCAGAAATTAGGTGTTAAGCAAGGGGAATTTATTGGTATTTTCAAAGACCGCGATATTAATTTTCTTATCGCTATTCTTGCTATCTACAAGGCGGGTGGGGCTTATGTACCCATTGATAGCACTTATCCAGCGAACCGCATTAAATATATGCTAGCTAATAGCGAAGTCAGGTTTTTATTCACAGATATTTCGTTATTAAATGTGTTATATGACTTAGCAAAAGATAGTTTTGAGCTATCATCTATTATTTGCTTAGATAGCTTGATTGTTGATGAAAAATTAGTTAGCGATCGCCCACAATTAAAGATATATAACAACTTAGATTTTCAACATCTACCCAATGATAATATAGACCCTATAAATCATGCTGGTGACCCAGCTTATATGCTTTATACTTCTGGGTCTACAGGATTACCAAAGGGAGCAATTGTCAGGCATGATGGGGCAATTAATCATATTTATGCCCAATTCGATGAATTACAATTAACAGAAGAATTTTCTTTTCTCCAAAGCGCTCCTTCATCAACAGATATTTCCGTCTGGCAATTTTTAGCACCGCTTTTAATTGGTGGCAAAACAGTAATAGTAGATGTAGAAACTGTAGCAATTCCTGATAAACTATTTAAAGCACTCAAATCAGAAAAAATTACAGTTGTTGAATTAGTACCTGCATTATTTGGCAGCTTACTTGAATATACTTCCGAACTACCAACTCATGAAAGAGAATTACCCGATTTAAAATGGATGATGGTTGTCGGAGAACCAGTAACAATAAGTTCGGTAAATAAGTGGCTCCAGATATATCCTGAAATCAAAATTGTTAACGCTTACGGCCCCACCGAAGCTGCTGATGATATTACTCAATTTATTGTTAATCAGCCTTTTGCTGAAAATCAGCGCACAGTACCAATTGGTAAACCATTAGCTAACTTGAATATCTATGTTCTCGATGAGCAAATGCAACTATTACCCATTGGCGCTCCGGGTGAAATTTGTGTTTCGGGTATTGGTGTTGGTGCGGGATATTGGAAGAATGAAGAGAAAACTAATTTAAGTTTTGTTCCTAATGTTTTTCCAGATACTAAAAAGAAATTACCACCAAATCGTCAGGATTTAATTTATAAAACTGGAGATTTAGGTAGGTGGTTGGCTGATGGAAATTTGGAATTTCTTGGACGCATTGACCATCAAGTAAAAATTCGTGGTTTCCGAGTTGAACTGGGAGAAATTGAAACATTTCTCAATCAACACCCCAATGTACGTGACAATGTAGTCATCGTTCAAGAAGATGTACCAGGTAATTTATTAATTGTTGCTTATGTAGTTCCGAAAATCTCCCCAGTTCCTAGTGTTAGTGAATTGCGTAGTTTTTTAACAGAAAAGTTACCAGATCACATGTTACCTTCTGCCTTTGTGATGTTAGAAAATTTGCCTCTAGCACCAAGCGGAAAGGTAGATAGGAAAGCTCTACCAAAACCAGATAATCTTCGCCCAGTACTAGAAACAGCTTATGTATTGCCGCGAAATGAAATGGAACGCACAATTGTTGATATTTGGCAAAAAATTCTCAAGGTGGAGAAAGTCGGCATTCAAGATAACTTTTTTGACCTTGGCGGACATTCTTTAAATGTGCTTCAGGTTTACAGCAAACTCCGAGAACTTTTTAAACCAGACTTAGCAATAACTGACTTGTTTAAATATCCAACAATCAGTTCTATTTCGCGGTATTTAAATCAAGAAACAGATGACAGCTTTGAAAATCAAAGCAATGAATTAAACGAAAAAATAGAAGCTGGTAAAGCCAGATTAAAGCAACGCTTTTTACAAAAAAGACAACAAAATGTGTAATAGCCAATAGCCAAATTAATTATGGAAGATTCAGAATATTTCACAAATACAACTGGTCTGGAAATAGCTATTATTGGCATGAGTGGCTGTTTTCCGGAAGCTTCAAATATAGAACAATTTTGGCAAAATCTCCGAGATGGAGTAGAGTCAATTCATCGATTTACTGACCAAGAATTGCAAAACTTGGGTGTAGATGCCGCCTTAATCAATGACCCGAATTATGTGAAAGCAGAAGGCCGAGTCGAAGGTATAGATTTATTTGATGCTGCATTTTTTGACTTTAGTCCTAGAGAAGCTGAAATTCTAGACCCTTCATTGCGCTTTTTCTTAGAGTATTCATGGAAAGCATTGGAAGATGCTGGTTATAGTTCGCAGATATATAAAAAACCTATTGGAGTTTACGCTGGTACGAGTTTTGGCAGTTATTTACTGAATATTTATTCTAATTATGATGTCATAGCTTCTGTAGGCGATAAGCAAATAGAAAAAGGAACTTCTACAGATTACGTTACTACACTTGTTTCATATAAATTAAATTTGCAAGGGCCGAGTTATGCGGTTCAAACTACTTGTTCGAGTTCATTGGTTGCCGTACATTTAGCTTGTCAAAGTTTGCTTAGTGGTGAGTGCGATATTGCTTTAGCAGGAGGAGTTTCAATATCTACAGCAGACGGTTATTTATATCAAGAGGGAGGAATTGAATCTCCTGATGGACATTGCCGTGCTTTTGATGCTAAGGCTGCGGGAACCGTAAAAGGAAGAGGTTTAGGTCTTGTAGTTTTAAAACGATTAGAAGAAGCGATCGCCGATCAAGATTGCATCCATGCTATTATCAAAGGCTCTGCTATTAATAATGATGGTGCCGATAAAGTTAGCTACACCGCACCGAGTGTAAATGGTCAAGCGAAAGTAATTCGAGCAGCCCAAGTGATGGCTGAAGTGGAACCTGAAACTATTAGCTATATTGAAGCACATGGAACCGGAACTTCTTTAGGCGACCCCGTTGAAATTGCAGCATTAACACAAGCTTTTCGTACTAAAACTCAGAAAAAAGAATTTTGTGCCATTGGTTCTGTAAAAACCAATATTGGACATTTAGATGCAACTGCCGGTGTCGCGGGTTTAATTAAAACTGTTTTAGCTCTAAAACACAAACAAATTCCTCCTAGTTTAAACTTTGAAAAACCTTCGCCTCAAATTGATTTTGCTAACAGCCCTTTTTATGTAAATAATCAATTATCAGAGTGGAAAGCAAACAATACTCCTCGCCGTGCGGGTGTTAGTTCCTTTGGTTTTGGTGGCACAAATGCCCATATTATTTTAGAAGAAGCACCAAGGCAGCAGGAAAGCATGGGAGGAGGGGAGCAGGGGAGAAAGTATCAATTATTGCTACTTTCAGCTAAGACGAATACAGCTCTAGAAACCGCTACAAAAAATTTTGTAAATCATCTACAAACGCATCCAGATTTAAATTTTGCTGACGTTGCTCATACTTTACAAGTAGGTCGCTGGGCTTTCAACCATCGCCGCATGGTAGTTTGTCAAAATCAAGAAGATGCTATTAACGCATTGCAAGACCCACAAAGAACTTTTACTTCTTATCAAGAACCTTGTAACCGTTCAATTCTATTTATGTTTTCCGGACAAGGTTCGCAATATGTAAATATGGGTCGCGAATTATATGAAAATGAAAGCATCTTTAGAGAACAAGTTGATTACTGCTGCGAATTACTAAAACCTCACTTACAAATAGACTTACGTACAGTTCTTTATCCCAGCGAAGAAAAAATTGCAGAAGCAACACAAAAATTACAACAAACAGCAATTACTCAACCTGCATTATTTGTTATTGAATATGCCATGACCAAGTTGTGGATGGCTTGGGGCGTGAGTCCTGAGGCCATGATTGGTCATAGTATTGGAGAGTATGTAGCTGCTACCATAGCCGGAGTTTTTACTTTAGAAGATGCGTTAATAATAGTCGCAACGCGAGGAAAACTCATGCAAGAGTTACCCGGCGGTGCGATGCTTTCGGTTCAGCTTCCTGAAGAAAAAATACAACAATTTATAGAACAAGGAATTTCTTTAGCTGCCATTAATGCACCTACTTCTTGTGTAGTGTCTGGTTCATATACAGCAATAGATAAATTACAAGAAAAATTGCCACAAATAGGCGTAAATTGTAGGCGTTTGCATACATCTCACGCCTTTCATTCTCCAATGATGTCACCCATCATTAAGAGTTTCATTCAGTCATTTCAAAAAATAAAATTGAATGCTCCAAAAATTCCTTTTATTTCCAATGTTAGTGGAACTTGGATTACTGCCATTGAAGCAACAGATCCTCAATATTGGGCAAGGCATTTAAGACAGCCAGTCAATTTCAGCTTAGGGATTTCTCAGTTGCTAAAACAGCCAGAGCAAGTATTGTTGGAAGTCGGGCCGGGACGGACATTAAGTAGTTTGGCTAAACAACATCAAACAGATGTAATAACATTAACTTCTATACGACATCCCCAAGAACAACAATCAGATATAGAATTTTTACTTAACACCTTGGGCAGACTTTGGTTAGTAGGAATTCAAATTGATTGGTCTGGTTTTTATGCAAATGAAAAACGTCGTCGCCTACCTTTACCTACCTATCCCTTTGAGCGCCAGCGTTATTGGATTGAGGTAAATCGAAATGCAACTTTAGCAATGATGTCTGCAAAAGCATCAGAAAAAAAGCCAGATATTGCTGATTGGTTTTATGTTCCTCGGTGGAAAGAATCTACACCAGTTGAATTTCTTCAACAGGATAAACTGTTAGAAGACAAATCATTTTGGTTAATTTTTGTTGATAATTATGGAGTGGGGATAGAAATTGCCGACCGACTGCAACAACAAAATCAAAATGTAATTTTTGTTCGAGTTGGGGATAATTTTACTAAGCTTGACGACTGTAATTATGTCATTAATCCCCAAGAAAGTAATGATTATGATACTTTATTTCAAACACTTCAAGAACAACATTTGATTCAGGAAGTAAGGCAAATCGCGCATTTTTGGAGCCTAACTTCTAACGATATTTTACCTAGTCATGAACTAAATCCGAAAACACAATATCAATTTTTTGAAGATTGCCAAAATCTCGGTTTTGATAGTCTGTTGTTCCTAGCACAAGCCTTGGTAAAACAGAATATAATTGACCCAATAAATTTAATGGTTGTCACCAGTAATCTACATGATGTCACTGGTAGCGAGAATTTATGTCCTGAAAAAGCAACTATATTGGGGCCGTGTAATGTCATCCCCCAAGAATATCTCAACATCACTTGTTGTTGCTTTGATATTGTACTTGCAGACTCTAAAACTAAACCATCAGCAACACTAATAGACTCGCTGTTGACGGAATTTACAACACCAATCACTGATAATTTAATTGCTTATCGTGGTAATCATCGCTGGATTAAAACTTATGAAGCTGTACGTTTAGATGAAAGTGTTACCAGCAAAAGCAAGTTGAGAAAAGGCGGTGTTTATCTAATCACGGGTGGTCTTGGTCGCATCGGTTTAGCAATGTCAGAATACTTAGCAAAAACAGTACAGGCTAAGTTAATTTTAATCGGTAGAAAAAGCTTACCAGAAAGACATCAATGGTCTGAATGGCTACTAAATCATGATGAATTTAATGAAGTTAGCCAAAAGCTAAAAAAAGTGATGATGCTTGAGGAATTAGGTGCTGAAGTTCAAGCGATTAGTGCTGATGTCGCTAACGAAGAACAAATGCAAAAAGCTATATATTTAGCTAAAGAACGCTTTGGTGAAATTCATGGTGTCATCCACACAGCCGGAATTAATGACGATGCCTATTACACTATTGAAGAAAGTTCTAAAGCTCAAAGTCAAGCACAATTTAGTCCTAAAGTATACGGGTTATTTGTTTTAGAAAAAGTTTTACAATGTGAAAAGTTAGATTTTTGTTTATTCACATCTTCCTCATCATCTGTATTAGGAGGTTTGGGGTTAACTTCCTATTCTGCTGCTAACATTTTTATGGATGCTTATGCCCACAAACAGAATCAAACAAATTTGTTTCCTTGTATTAGCGTCAACTGGGATACTTGGCAATCTGAATCAGGCGATATTCAAGACCTTACTGTGGGATTAGCTTTAGAAAAATTACGTATGACATGGAAGGAAGGTATAGATGTTTTTAGTCGGGTATTATGTTTAAATAAAACTCCTCAAATTGTTGTTTCTGCGGGAGAATTACAACCCAGAATTGAGCAATGGATAAAACGACAATTTTTACAAAATAATGTAGAAAATTTATCACTTCATTCCAGAGGAAATTTACAAAATGAGTACGTTCCAGCTAGCAATCAAGTAGAGCAAATAGTAGCGACAACTTGGCAAAAACTTCTGGGAATTGAAAAGATTGGTATTTATGATAACTTCTTTGATTTGGGTGGCAGTTCTTTAATCGGTGTTGAGGTGATTTCCCAGTTACAAAAAGAATTAAATACCCATATTCCCATAATCAGCATTTATGAAAGACCAACTATCAGTTCCCTTGCCGAATTTTTAACTAGGGAGGAAGAAGTTGTTTCGCAAAAAGATTCTTATCGTCCTCAGGTAAGGTCTGCTTCAATTAAGCGTCGCAAGGAAGCAAGACAAAGTCATCGCCGAGCCAGTCAAAAGTAAATAATCAGGGGTATAAAATGGCATTAAGTCAGCAAAAATCAGAAAAAACTCAGCAAAATTTATTTTCAGAAAATGAGCTAACGCCACAGTATGCAGTTGCCAATGAAGTGATGCAATTATTTGCACCATCTAATAGCTTAGTCTGTAGTGAAGCTAAGATGACTATTGAAACTGATGTGTTGATTGATAATTTTTTAAATGCCATTAACACTAATTCAGATATTGAATTTAATTCATTAATAGAAACATTTGCTGATAGTCAAGTTCCTGTTAATCCTGCTGACTTTGACACTTATCTTGAATATTTAGCAAATAATGTTATTAATCATTCAATACATACATCTTCACCGAGATTTATCGGTCACATGACTTCGGCGCTGCCTTGTTTTGTAAGACCTCTGGCAAAACTAATGACAGCAATGAATCAAAATGTCGTCAAAATAGAAACAGCCAAAGCTTTTAGCCCCTATGAGCGTCAAGCTTTGGCAATGATTCATAGATTAATTTATAACTTTTCTGATAAATTTTATAGCGAGCATGTGCAAAATAGCCAAAGCACCTTAGGCATATTAGTTTCTGGAGGTACGGCAGCCAATATCATTGCATTATGGTGCGCTCGTAATAAATCTTTGGGTGCAAACAATAGTTTTCCTGGTGTAGAAAAGGCGGGTTTATCAGCAGCTTTAGATTACTATGGCTATCAAGGAGCAGTAATAATTGGTTCGGAATTGATGCATTTTTCTTTTGAAAAGGCAGCAGATTTATTAGGCATAGGCACGCATAGTTTGATTAAAATTCCTACTAATAGAAACAATCAAGTGGACTTAGTAGCCTTACGTCAAGCTGTTGCAGATTGTCAATCAAAAAATTTGCATATTATTGCGATCGCTGGCGTTGCCGGTACTACGGATTCTGGTAATATAGACTCACTTTCTGATATTGCAGATATCGCCCAAGCTGCAAATGTGCATTTTCATGTAGATGCTGCCTGGGGAGGGCCGCTAATATTTTCCGAACAACATCGACAAAAACTTGCTGGTATCGAACGCGCTGATTCTGTCACAATTGATGGACATAAACAGCTGTATTTACCTATGGGTATTGGCATGGTGTTTATGCGCGAACCACACCTAGCTGCATCCATTGAAAAAAATGCTAGCTATACCATGCGTAAGGGTTCGTTTGATTTAGGAAAACGTGCTTTAGAAGGTTCTCGTCCCGGTATGGCATTATTTTTACATGCGGGGCTACATCTAATCGGTTTGAAAGGTTATGAATTTTTGATTGATGCAGGTATTGAGAAGACGCGATATATGGCTGCGCGTATTAATGCTATGCCGGAATTTGAGTTACTATCGGAACCTGATATAAATCTGCTGCTTTATCGTTATATTCCCCAATCTTTAAGAGATGTTGCAGTTAAAAAGCAATTAACAGAAAGTCAGAATCAAGAAATTAATTTATTTAATGAACGTCTACAAAAAAGTCAGCGTCAAGCTGGTCGTAGTTTTATTTCACGGACAATAAAAAGAATTGGTTGTTTCGAGAAAGAAGTTTTTGTAACTGCGTTGCGTGCGGTAATTGCTAATCCGTTGACGACTAAAGAGGATATTGATGCTGTTTTAAATGACCAAATTCAAATAGCTTTGGATTTGGAGGTATGAATATTTTGAAACGCATACCGCCAAAGGCGGAACCCGCAGGGTAGGGACGCAAAGTAACGCGCAGAGGTACGCAGAGATTTATACCTCAGTAGACTAGGAAATTCTATATGTAATTTTTGGTAATAAAGATGAATGATTTTCAAGAGTTTGACAATTTTGATGACAGGGATGAGATAGCTATTATTGGAATTACTGGTAGGTTTCCAGGGGCAAATAATGTTGATAAGTTTTGGGAAAATTTGCGAGATGGAGTAGAATCAATTTCGCGTTTTACAGATGAGGAGTTGCTAGCGGCTGGTGTAGATGCTGCTTTGTTAAGTGACCCTAATTATGTAAAAGCAGGCAGTATTATAGAAGGTATTGAGTTATTTGATGCTGGATTTTTTGGATATACTCCTAGAGAAGCTGAAATTACAGATCCGCAGCATCGGATATTTTTAGAGTCTGCCTGGGAAGCTTTAGAATCTGCGGGTTATGATTCTGAGTTTTATCAAGGGAAAATTGGGGTTTTTGCTGGTGTCACTAATAGTAATTATTTATTTACAAATTTAGCTTCAAATAAAGAGTTAATCGAATCTGTAGATGCGTTAAATATTTTTATTGGTAATGAAAAAGATAATTTAAGTACTCAAACTTCTTATAAATTAAATCTTACCGGGCCGAGTATTAATATTCAGAATAACTGCTCTACATCATTAATAGCTGTACATTTAGCTTGTCAAAGTTTGCTGAATGGAGAAAGTGATATTGCTTTGGCTGGTGGTGTTTCTATAGCTAAGTTACCCCAAAAATCTGGCTATTACTATCAAGAAGGAGTTCTGCATTCTCCTGACGGACATTGCCGGACTTTTGATGCTAATGCTAAAGGAACGGTGTTTGGTGATGGGTTGGGAATTGTTGTTTTAAAAAGATTGGAGGATGCGATTGCTGATGGTGATTTGATTCATGCTGTAATTAAAGGTTCCGCTATTAATAATGACGGTTCTTTAAAAGTTGGTTTCACAGCACCTAGTGTTCGCGGTCAAAGAGAAGTAATTGCAGAAGCGCTGGCTTTAGCTGGTGTTGAAGCCGATACGATTTCTTATGTGGAAGCTCATGGAACTGCAACGCCGTTGGGAGATCCCATTGAAATTAAGGCTCTCACACAAGCTTTTAATGCTACCACAAATCGCAAAAATTTTTGTGCTATCGGTTCAGTCAAAACCAATATTGGACACCTGGATACAGCAGCAGGTGTGACAGGTTTAATTAAAACAGTGCTGGCATTAAAACATCAGCAAATACCGTCTAGTTTACATTTTGAAAAAGCAAATCCAGAGATAGATTTCGTTAACAGTCCTTTCTATGTCAATACCAAATTATCAGAGTGGCAAACTCAGGAATTTCCTCGTAGAGCAGGTGTAAGTTCTTTTGGTGTTGGTGGTACTAACGCCCATGTCATATTAGAAGAAGCTCCAGTAATTGAAGAATCTAGTGCTTCTCGTCCTTGGCAATTAATATTATTATCAGCAAAAACTAGCACGGCTTTAGAAACTGCTACAGCAAATTTAGCAACTCACCTCCAGCAAAATCCCGATATTGATTTAGCTGATACGGCTTACACTCTAAAAGTAGGTCGCCGAGCTTTTGAACATCGGCGGATGGTAGTTTGTCAAGATTTGGATGATGCTATTAAATTACTACAAAATCATGACCAAAAACGTGTTTTTGACTATCATTTACAGCCCACTCGCTGTCCTGTGACGTTCGTGTTTCCTGGGGGAAAATCACAAAATTATAACATTACCAAAGAATTATACGAAGTTGAATCTACATATCGCAAATATGTAGATAATTGCGCTGGAATTTTGCAATCTTACATCGATTTTGATATCCGTGATTTACTGTTTGACAATTCAGATAAAATTGCCGCAGCTAATCTTAATGAACTAGCATTATTTGTGATTGAGTATTCCCTAGCTGAGCTATTTATGTCATGGGGTATATTACCAGAAGCAATGATTGG
Organism: Nostoc sp. 2RC; assembly: GCF_014222165.1. Classification (NCBI taxonomy): domain Bacteria; kingdom Bacillati; phylum Cyanobacteriota; class Cyanophyceae; order Nostocales; family Nostocaceae; genus Nostoc; species Nostoc sp. 2RC. Next base: position 16,222 of record NZ_JACKZU010000002.1, on the reverse strand, counting down.
CGAGGGAATTGGTGAATATGTTGCAGGGGCGATCGCGGGTGTATTTTCTTTAGAAGATGCCTTAAAAATTGTAGCCAACAAGGGCACAAAAGTTAAACTTTATCCACCACGTATACGCTTTATTTCCAATATCACTAATAATTGGATTACAGACGCGCAAGCAACAAATCCCAACTATTGGAATCAATATTTGCAAGAAAATCTTAAATTATCTGATAGTATATCTCAACTATTAGAGCAGTTTGAAGGTGTTTTTCTAGAAATTGGGTCTGGACAAAATTTCAGCAAATTAACTAAAAAACACGTACTGACTGCTTTACCTGAAAATCAACAATCAGAAGTCAGCTTTTTGTTGCAGACCTTGGGTAAGTTGTGGCTTTTTGGTGTCAACATAGATTGGTCAGAATTTTATAGCCAAGAACAGCGCCATCGTTTACCTTTACCTACTTATCCTTTTGAACGACAAAGGTATTGGATTGATGCGAAAAAGCCAGAACAAGATAACAATGATAATTTGGTTTCACTCGTTAAAAAAACCGATATAGCCGACTGGTTTTACATTCCTTATTGGAAGCCTTCATTACCTCCAGTTAAACTGGATAGCCAACAATTAGCAACTAAAAATTGCATTTTGGTATTTCTTGATGAGTGCGGCTTGGGTATTAACTTAGTAAAACAACTAGAAACACAAAAGCAAGATGTAGTTACAGTTAAATTAGGTGACAACTTTACCAAAATAGGCAATTTTGAATATACTATCAACCCCGAAAATCATCACGATTATGATATTTTATTTGAAGAATTAATCAAACAAAATAAACTGCCAAAAAAGATACTTCATTTATGGAATGTTACACCTGTTGTTGAGCAAGAATTAGAACTAGCTCAAATCAAGGGATTTTATAGTTTATTATTTATTGCTCAAGCTTTAGGGAAACAAGAAAGTAGTAATGATTTTGAAATCATAGTTATTTCTAACAACCTACAGTCAGTAACGGGAAGTGAATCACTTTCTCCAGAGAAAGCAACTTTACTCGGCCCAGTTAAAGTTATTTCTCAAGAATATGCAAATATTAATTGTCGTAGTATTGATGTTATATTTCCTCTCAAAAACAATTGGCAAGAAGAAAAATTGATAGAAAATATCCTCGCAGAACTGACAGTTGAAAAACCAGAAAAGTTAATTGCTTATCGAGGTTTAAATCGTTGGTTGCAGAGTTTTGAGCCAGTACATTTTGATAAGGGTAAAACTGAAAAACCTCGACTAAGAGAAAGAGGAGTCTATTTAATTACAGGTGGACTTGGAGGTATTGGGCTTGTTTTGGCGGAATATTTAGCCAGAACTTTACAAGCAAAATTATTATTAGTAGGACGTTCTACTTTACCCAACAAAAATGAGTGGTTTAAATGGTTATCTACTCATGATGAAACTGATAGTATTAGCTGTAAAATTCGCAAAGTCCAAGAACTTGAAAAATTGGGTGCAGAGGTTTTGACCATTGCTGCTGATGTTAGCAGTATAGAACAAATGCAAAGTGCGATCGCTCAAGCACAACAACAATTCGGTCAACTCAATGGTGTCATCCACGCCGCCGGAATTCCTGGAGGCGGTGCAATTCAACGTAAAACTCCAGAAGAAGCACAAAAAATCCTTGCTCCCAAGGTAAAGGGAACAATCGTTATTGATAAAATTCTCCAAAATATTGAATTAGATTTCTTTATTTTAGTTTCATCAAATAGTTCTATCGTAGCGGAATTTGGACAGGTAGATTATTGTGCTGCAAATGCTTTTTTAGATGCTTATGCTCACTGTAATGCTGCAAAACAAAACCGATTGATTACAAGTATTAATTGGGATACTTGGCAAGAAGTTGGGATGGCAGTAAACACACAATTACCTGAACGGCTCCAAGAATTGCGCCGAAAAAATCTCCAGCAAGGTATATTACCCCATGAAGGTGTAGATGTATTTCAACGGATTTTAGACAATACAATGCCTCAAGTTGTAATATCTACTTCTAATTTATTGGAAGTATTTAAACATTACAATTCTGAGAACAAAACATCAGGGTTAGATTTTTTAGAAACTGTCAATTCAGCCAAATTAAAGTATCCCAGACCAGAACTCAGTAATGATTACGTTGCACCCCGCAATCAAAATGAGCAAAAGTTAGTTGATATTTGGCAAGAAGTCATTGGAATTGAAAAGATAGGAATTTATGATAACTTCTTTGAACTTGGTGGTGATTCGCTGATAGGTATTCAACTGACTAACATATTGAATAAGCAATTTGATGCAAATCTTTCTGTTGCCAAGCTCTATGAATGCCCAAATATTAATTCTATGGCAAAAACGTTTAATTCTGTTGAAGAATCCGATAAAAATAGTTTTGAACAAAGGCTAAATAGAGGACAAAGGAGAAGACAAATAAAAATGCAAACTCACTAAAACATAAAATTAATTTATCTGGTTAATAAAGTTATGCAAGAATCAACCGTAAATCTAGATATAGCAATAGTGGGAATGTCCGGTCGTTTCCCTGGTGCGAATAATATCGAAGAATTTTGGCAGAATATCCAAAATAAAGTTGAGTCTATTTCATTTTTATCGAATGATGATTTAGCTGATTTAAATTTAGATACGGAAGTTTTAAACGACCAAAATTATGTTAAAGCCGCGCCTATATTACCAGATATTGAACATTTTGATGCTCGATTTTTTGGCTACAGTCCAAAAGAAGCGGAACTAATTGACCCGCAACATCGCTTATTCATAGAGTGTGCTTGGGAAGCTCTGGAAAATGCTGGATACGACCCAGAAACATACAATGGTTTAATTGGTGTTTATGGTGGCGTTAGCACTAATACTTACTTTTTTAATAACGTATATAATAACGTTAATTCTAGAGTTATTGCTAGTAACTATACTTTCAATAAAGATTTTTTAACTACACATGTTTCATATAAGTTAAATTTAACAGGCCCAAGTATAGGAGTTCAGACTTACTGTTCTACTTCATTAGTTGCCTTACACTTAGCTTGCAAAAGTTTACTCGATGAAGAGTGTGATATTGCATTAGCTGGTGGGGTTACAATTATCGTTCCCCAAAAGTCTGGTTATTACTACGAACAAGATGGAATTTTATCTCCTGATGGTCATTGTCGAGCCTTTGATGCTAAAGCAGAAGGTACTATTTTTGGCAGTGGATTGGGAATAGTTGTATTAAAAAGATTACAGGATGCCATCGCAGATAAAGATTATATTCATGCAGTTGTTAAAGGTTCAGCAATTAATAATGATGGCTCTTTAAAAGTTAGCTACGCCGCCCCTAGTGTCAATGGTCAGGCTGAAGTGATTGTGGAAGCTTTAGCCATTGCTGGAATAGATGCTGATGATATTTCTTATATAGAAACTCATGGAACTGGAACTGCTGCTGGAGATCCAGTGGAAATTGCAGCATTGACTAAAGCTTTTCGGGCTTTTACATCAAGAAATAACTTCTGTGCCATTGGTTCAGTTAAACCAAATATCGGACATTTAGATATAGCTGCTGGTATAGCAAGTCTCATCAAAACTGTACAAGCATTAAAATATAAAAAACTACCTCCAAGCATCAATTTTGAAGTTCCCAATCCAGAAATTGATTTTAAAAATAGCCCTTTTTATGTTAATACTCAATTAATTGATTGGAAAACTCACAATACTCCTCGGAGAGCCGGCATTAGTTCCTTAGGATTTGGTGGAACTAACGCCCATGTAATTTTAGAAGAAGCACCGCAAGTTACATATTTTGATAAATCTAGACCTTGGCAATTAATTTTATTATCAGCAAAAACTAGCACAGCTTTAGAAAGTGCAACGGTAAATCTATTAACGTATTTTCAACAAAATCCAGAAGTAAACTTAGCTGATGTCGCTCATACTTTACAAGTTGGTCGTAGAGCTTTCAACTATCGCCGAATATTAGTATGTCAAAATGTTGAAGATGCTATCACTGTATTAGAAACACAGCAGCCAGAACGGACTTTTACTGTATATCAAGAGCATAGAGACAAACCTGTCATTTTCATGTTTTCGGGACAAGGTTCGCAATATGTAAACATGGGTCGGGAACTGTATGAAGTGGAAGCAACTTTTCGCAAACATGTAGATAATTGCGCGGAAATTTTGCAACCACACCTCGGTGTTGATATCCGCGATTTACTGTTTCCAAAATCAGTAGAAATTACCGCAGCTAAGGAAAAATTACACCAAACAGCCTTTACCCAGCCAGCATTATTTGTAATTGAATATGCCTTGGCTAAGTTATTGATGTCATGGGGTGTGTTACCTGCGGCGATGATTGGCCACAGCATTGGGGAATATGTTGCAGCGGCGATCGCAGGTGTATTTTCTCTTGAAGATGTCCTATTCATCGTGGCAAAAAGAGGAGAACTGATGCAACAGTTACCGCCAGGGAATATGTTAGCAATTAAACTTCCAGAAAAAGAAGTGCGATCGCTAATTTCCCACTCTGTAGAAATCGCAGCCATTAACAGTCCAACTTCATGTGTAGTCTCTGGAACAAAAGAAGCGATCGCCACACTAGAAAATCAATTATCCTCTCAAAAAATTGAATGTCGTTTGTTGCATACCTCCCATGCATTCCATTCTCAAATGATGTCGCCAATCTTAGAGGAATTTCAGCGATGCTTCCAAAAAATTAAACTGAATCCACCACGCACACCTTTTATTTCCAATGTTACTGGTAATTGGATTACAGACTCACAAGCCACAAATCCTAATTATTGGGGTCAACATTTACGAGAAACTGTGAAATTTTCCGATGGTATAAATCAACTATTAAATCAGTTTGAAGCTGTTTTTTTAGAAGTCGGCCCTGGGCGAACTTTAAGCACATTAACCAAACAACATTTAGATATCAATGCTAAACAAAATGTGCTGACTTCCCTACCTCACGTACAAGAGCAAAAATCCGATGTGAATTTTTTATTAGAAACATTAGGTAAGTTATGGCTTTTTGGTGTAAATATAGATTGGTCAGGATTTTATACCCACGAACAACGTCATCGTTTACCTTTACCTACCTATCCCTTTGAACGAGAAAGATACTGGATAGATCCTAAATTTTCATCAAATTCATTAAATACTAAATTAACAACATTAAACTCCACCCAAGAATCAAAAATCTTAGAAAAAGTAAGTGGATTAGAATTAGCCATTACTCCAACAGAAGCTATAGAAGCATTTAAAAAAATATTATCTTTAGAACAACCAACTCAAATCATTATATCTACAGTAGATAATCAAGCTGGACAAAATTATGTATTTCATCTTGATTATTTCAAAAATTTCCAACCTACTAATCAATTAGATTCATCCCCACGCTATTCTAGACCGCAACTAAGTAATCCCTATATTGCTCCCACAAATGAATTAGAAAAACAAATTATCCAAATTTGGCAAGAGGTACTTGGAATTACAGAAGTTGGTATTTATGACAACTTTTATGAATTAGGAGGAGACTCTCTTATTGCTACTCAATTAATTTCTCGATTGCGGGCAAAATTCCCTATAGATTTAGCCCTACGTGACCTTTTATCGCAAGCCACAATCCCAGTTAAACAAGCAGAAATGATCGAGCAACTTCTATTAGAAAAAATAGAAGAATTATCCGAAGAAGAAATAGAAGCTCTTTTAGCTAACCAATAAATCTTTTTCTATTTTCTCCGTTTTCTCTGCGCCTCTGCGGTTCGTTATTTAATTGTAAACCTTCATTTAACAACAAAAAAAGTCTATGTCACTACTAAATCCTGCTCCCAACTATGAACCCATCGCTCGCCTACAAAACGAATTCAAGAACACACCTGAAGTTTTAGAACAAGGTATATTACCTGCTTTAGAGCAAATAATGTTATCACAGCTTCCTCCCGGAGCGCATATTCTTGAACTTGGTTGTGGTTCTGGATATTTAGCACAACAACTTAACATTAGAGGATATAAAGTTACTGGAATCGATGCTTCCGAAAGTCTGTTAAACTACGCTAAAAAAAACGCCCCAGAAAGTGAATTTATTCTGAGTGACATACGTCAATTTGATTTACCAGCCATCTTTGATGCAGCCTTAGCTAATGATGTCTTCCATTTTTTTCATAGCAACGAAGATTTGAAAACGGCGTTCAAAAACATATATGCCGCACTTAAAGATGGTGGTATATTTGTATTTAATATACCAATAACAGACTGGCTACATGAAGCCGCTCACAACAACAATTTTAATATTGTTAATATCAACGAGCAATGCTCATTAATAGAACTATTCTACTACAAACCAGAACAAAGACTCTGGGAAATCAAAGTCACAGGCTTTGAATTAATAGATAAAAACTGGCAACGTTCAGACACAGTTTGGTTAAGAAAAGATCACTTTTTAGAAGAAGTTGAATCAACTTTAAAAGACGCTGGTTTCACACAATTTAATTACTATAACACCAGAGATTTTGGAGAAAGTGAAGACATAGCTTGCTTTGTTTGTCAAAAAACCTCCCTTAATACAGAAAGTAGCCAATAGTGAGTTATCGGTAAATTTCTCCTCCCCCTCCTCCTCTCTGAGCCTCCGCGCCTCTGCGTGCAAATAAATATATTCAACCTCTCATCAAACATTATCAATGGATAAACATCTTTCTAACTTATCCCCAGCTAAAAAAGCCCTGTTAGAAAAATTGAAAGCCGGCAAATTTCAAGCCGACACTATTCCCAAACGGCAAATTTCTCACAACATCCCCTTATCTTTTTCTCAACAAAGACTCTGGTTTATTGACCAACTTTACCACGGGAGTTCCTTCTACAATATTCCTATCGCTTTTCATATCAAAGGACACCTAAATATTACTGCCCTTCGGCGAAGTCTCAATGAAATCCTCAAGCGTCACGAAATTTGGCGCACAACATTTAAAGTGATAAATGGAGAACCAATACAGGAAATTGCACCTAATTTAACTTGGGATTTACCCGTCATTAATCTCCAACATTTATCTAATAAAAATTGGGAATCCGAGGTTAAAGAAATTGTAGCTAAAGAAGCAGCAAAACCCTTTAATTTAGCTAAAGAACTTTTAGTCAGAGCAACTTTACTACAGTTAAACGAACAAGAACACGTCTTGCTTGTAACCATGCATCACATTATCACCGATGGATGGTCTTGTGGAGTCTTTTTGCGGGAATTGTCAACGCTATATGCAGCTTTTTCTACAAATCAACCTTCTCCCTTACCCGAACTAGCAATTCAGTATGCAGATTTCGCAATTTGGCAACGCGATCGCATTCAAGGAGAATTCCTCGCCAGCAAGTTAAAATATTGGAAGCAACAGCTAAGCGGCGAACTTCCTGTACTCCAACTACCCACAGACCGTCCGCGACCTAGTGTCACAACTTTTGCAGGTGCGAAGCAATATTTTACATTCTCCACAACCTTAACTAATGCACTCAAACAATTAAGCAAGCAAGAAGACGCCACTTTATTTATGACCTTGCTGGCAGCTTTTAATATATTATTAAATCGCTATACAGACCAAGAAGATATTTTAATTGGCTCTCCAATTGCCAATCGTAACCGAACAGAATTAGAAGGAATGTTGGGTTTATTTGTTAATACTTTAGTATTGCGTAATAACCTCAGTGACAACCCCAGATTCCGCGAATTTTTACACCGAGTCCGCCAGGTAACTCTCGATGCTTATGCACATCAAGACTTACCTTTTGAGATGCTTGTAGAAGAATTACAACCAGAACGTGACTTAAGCAGAAATCCCCTTTATGAAGTCATGTTTGTTCTACAAAATACTCCCACAAATGTACAAGAAGTATCTGGATTAACTCTGCGTACTTTAGACTTTGATAGCGGCACATCGCAACTAGATATTTTTCTGTCTATGTTTGAATCCGAAGCAGGATTAACAGGGTGTTTGGAATACAATACCGATATTTTGGATGCAACAACCATTAGTCAATTTGTCAAAAATTATCAAACTTTATTAGAAAATATAGCTCTTAATCCACAACAGCATATTTGTGAATTATCACTACTAACTGCCAGCGAGCAAGAGCAATTATTAATTAAATATAATAAAACAAGTGCAGAATATAAAAATTTATCTCTCAATCAACTATTTGAACAACAAGTTGAATTTACACCTAATTCCATAGCGTTAATTCATCAGTCTCAGCAAATAACTTATCGCCAACTTAATAATAAAGTTAATCAACTAGCGAATTATTTACAAAAACAGGGTGTCACAAAAGAAACCCTGATTGCTATCTGTCTAGAACGCTCAATAGACATGATAGTGGGAATTTTAGCCATTCTCAAAGCTGGCGGTGCATACATTCCTCTAGACCCAAGCTATCCAGTTGAGCGTTTAAATTTTATGCTCTCTGATTCTCAAGCATCAATATTAATTAGCAATCAAGAAATATTAGAAAAACTATCATTATCTTTGCCCAAAATTATTTGCCTCGATATTCAAAAAGACGAAATTGCTCAACAAAGTCCACAAAACCCCATTAACATTTCCCAACTCGATAATCTCGCTTATATCATCTACACTTCTGGTTCAACTGGACAACCAAAAGGCGTTCTTGGCACTCATCGGGGTACAGTAAATGGCTTACACTGGCTATGGAAAACTTATCCCTTTAACCCAGAAGAAGTTTGTTGTCAGAAAACAGCTATTAGTTTTGTAGATTCTGTTTGGGAAATTTTTGCTCCTTTACTTCAAGGAATTCCTACAGTAATTATCAGCAATGCAACTCTACTAGACCCACAGTTATTTATAGAAGCTTTAGCGCATCAGAAAGTTACTCGAATTATACTTGTACCTTCATTACTACGTTTACTTCTAGATAATTATCATCTAACGAAGAAATTATCACAGTTAAAACTCTGGATAACTAGCGGCGAAGCACTATCTATTAACTTAGCTAAAACTTTCCGAAAAGCAATGCCATTTGCAAAATTAATCAACCTTTATGGCTCTTCGGAAGTTTCTGCTAATGCAACTTACTACGACATCAGTTTATTACAAAACCAAGCAAACACCGTCCCCATTGGGCGTCCTATTGACAATACTCAAACCTATGTATTAAATCGCAATTTACAACCAACACCTTTAGGAGTTGTAGGGGAACTTTATATTAGTGGCGACGGTTTAGCTAGGGGATATTTACATCGTCCAGAATTAACGCAAGAAAGATTTATTGATAATCCATTTATTCCCGAAACCAAGCTTTACAAAACCGGCGATTTAGTACGTTATTTATCTGATGGTAATTTGCAATATTTGGGTCGTGATGACGCACAAGTAAAAATTAGAGGTTTTCGCGTAGAATTGGGTGAAATAACTAGTGTAATTAACCAACATTCAGAGGTGCAAGATGCTGTTGTCATTGCAGTTAATGACGCTGAAGAAAATCAACGTTTAATTGCATATATTGTCACAGAAAAACAAGACATAACTGCACAGCTTTTGGCATATTTGCAACAAAAATTACCTTCTTATATGCTCCCCTCTGCCTTTGTGGTATTAGATGCACTACCACTGACACCTAATGGAAAAGTAGATAAATATTCTCTTCCCAGAGATACAATTATCCAAGTAAATACTACTAAAACTTTAATTACTCCCCGAAATTTTACAGAATTATCATTAGTCAAGCTTTGGGAAAATCTCTTAAATACTAGCCCTATTGGGGTACAAGATAACTTCTTTAACTTGGGCGGTCACTCGTTTTTAGCTGTACGCTTAATGGCTCAAATTCAAGATAGATTTGGGCATAACCTCAGCCTATCTACTCTTTTTGAAAATCCCACAATTGAAAAATTAGCTGTAATTGTTAGTCAGCCATTTCGGGAGAGTTCTAATTCTCCCGTGGTAGCAATTAATTCTTCTGATTCCAAGCTACCTTTCTTTTGTATACATGGCGCTGGTGGAGGTATTAATCACTATATTAATTTATCTAGAAGGCTTGGTGAAAATTATCCATTTTATGCTTTGGAACATAACCCGGATACAGAGGAACCTGAAATTATTTCAGTGGAAGAAACTGCAAGTTATTACCTACAAGAAATTCGCAAAATACAGCCAAATGGCCCTTATCTTTTAGGCGGTCATTGTTACGGTGGTGTACTTGCTTTTGAAATGGCGCAACAATTACAAAAACAAGGAGAAAGAGTGGATTTGTTAGTTGTAATTGATGCCATTCTTGCAGAAACCCGCATTGAATCCACAAAAGATGATGATGCCAAATTCCTACTCCGCATGGCTGAATCAATCAAAACTGACAGCAATATAGATTTTGCAGTTTCTTTTGAAGAACTCCGAGATTTATCGCTCAGCCAGCAAATTGATTTGATTAATCAAAAAGCAAATTTAATTTTTACTGATACAGAAATTAAAGATTTTATTCGTTATTACCAACTCTTTAAGGCTCATGTCCAAGCTATGCGGAATTATGTGCCACTTGTTTATCCTGAGTCCATGACTTTATTAAGAGCTAAAGAAGACATTATCCACGATTTTGAAAGCCCGGAATTTCATACTGATGACCCCTTACTAGGTTGGGGTAAATATTCTAGTCAACCTATTAAAGTTATAGAAATTCCTGGCGATCATTTTTCAATTTTTGTGGAACCTCATATTCAAGAATTAGCTAAAACTTTGAGAGTTTGTATTGATAATGCAGTGTCAAATTTAAATAATGGGAGTAAAAACAACTAATGAAACTACCCCCAGGGCCGAAAACACCATTTTGGCTGTTAGGTATACAATTTGAGTCTAATCCTTTTGGCTATTTGGATGCTATTTCCCAACGTTATGGTGATATCGTCACTCTCATGTCTGGTGCTACACCAATTGTTTACATCAGTAATCCTTTAGGCATAAAAGAAATTTTCACAAATACTAAAGAAATTCTCGCTAGGGGTGAATTAAACGAAGATTTTGCTTTTATTACAGGAAATCAAGGTATTCTACAACTTGATGGTTTAATTCACAAAAATCGGCGTAAACTTCTAATGCAAGCTTTTCATGGAGTGCGGATGCAAGCCTGTGGAAAAGGTATCTGCGAACTCACAGAAAAGATGATGAATAAACAAGTAATTGGAAAACCTTTTGTTGCTTACCCGGTGATTGAAGATATTACTTTTCAAGTGGGTATAGAGCGGGTAATTGGTTTGTATGCAGGAGAACGCTACGACAAAATTAAACATTTATTCGCATCTTTGCTAAAACTCGATCGCCAATCTCTGATAATTAAAATTATTAATCAAATTTTCTTAAATAAAGATTTAGGTCAATGGAGTCCACAGGGATATCTCCTGCGTCTACGACAAGAACTTTTTGAGTTACTATTGACTGAAGTTGAAGAACGCCGCCAGCAACCAAATTTGTCATCAACTGATATACTTAGCGATTTGTTATTGGCTCGTGATGAAACAGGTGAAGCATTAAGCAATAAAGAAGTACGCGACCTTTTAATATCACCTATATTTGCAGCTGCTGATGCTTCTGGAACTGCTATTAGTTGGGCTTTGTATTGGATTCATAGTTTAAAAAATGTCCGAGAAAAATTACTCCAAGAACTTGATAGTCTTGGTCAAAATCCAGACCCCATGAGCATTGTTGCATTACCGTACTTAAGTGCTGTATGCAATGAAATTTTGCGAATTTATCCAACTCAATTGTTTGCATTTCCTCGATTAGTGGAATCTAGCGTTGAGATTATGGGCTACGAACTACATCCAGGTACGATACTGATTGCTAATATTTATTCGACCCACCAGCGTGAAGATTTATATCCAAATTCTAAAATATTTAAACCAGAACGTTTTTTAGAAAAACAATTTTCTCCTTATGAATTTTTACCATTTGGCGGTGGTTCTCGTGTGTGTATTGGTGCAAATTTTGCCCTATTTGAAATGAAACTTATATTAGCAACGATTCTTGCAAATTATGAATTAGAGTTAACCAGCAAGCGCCCAGAACGTCCTAAATTTGCGGGCTTAATTTGTTCTCCTGCAAGCGGTGTGAAAATGGTAATGCGTAGTCGCCGTCAACAAGAGACAGGGGAAATGGAGAGTAAGGAAAGTGCAAAAAAAACTATTCCGGCTTAGGTCGTTGACTGTCAACAGTTAACAGTTTTCTATATCTAGAAATTATGGAGTTAAATAACATTTATGACACTACCTCCTGGCCCTAAAACACCTTTGTGGTTGCTACGTCATCAGCTTAATACTAATCCCACTGGTTTTTTGGATGGTCTTTACAAACGTTATGGCGACATTATCACTATAATGTCTGATTCTACACCAATAGTTTATGTCAGCAATCCCTCAGCAATCAAGCAGTATTTAACTAATACTAAAGAAATTACAATCTCTAGCCTTCCCCCTGGAGATTCTCCAATTACAGTCGGACAAATGGGACAACAAGGAATTCTTCATCTAGAAGGTTTAATTCATAAAAATCGTCGTCCTATATTGATGAAGGTTTACCACGGCGAGCGGATGAATGCTAGTGGAAAAAGTATTTGCGAACTGACCAAACAAATTATTAGTCAACAAACAAGCAATAAAACTTTTATTGCCCATGAAATATTATCAAAAATTACCTTACAAGTAGCTATAGAGGTTGTAATTGGCTTACGAGAAGGAAAGCGTTATGAAAAAATTAATCATTTGTATACCTCTTGTATTAAATATGAAAGAACTTCACTATTTAATTTAGTGAAAGACCTGCCTTTTTCACAAATAGATTTCGGTCGCCTAAGTCCGTGGGGATATCATAAATATCTCCTAAGGGAAATTTTTGAATTTTTATACAATGAAGTTAAAGAACGTCGTCAGGAAGCAGATCCTTCACGCACTGATATGCTCTGCGATTTAATATTTGCTTGTGATGAAACAGGTAAATTATTCAGTGATGAAGAAGTCCGGGATCTTTTGTTTTTACCGATATTAGCAAGTAGAGATGGTGCAACGCATTCGTTGACTTGGCTTTTATACTGGGTTCACCATTTACCTGATGTTCGCCAGCAATTACTTGAGGAACTAGATAGCCTTGGTGAAAACCCAGATCCCATGAAGATTGTTGCTTTGCCTTATTTGAATGCTGTTTGTTGCGAGTCTTTGCGAATTTATCCAAGTCCGGTATTTTCATTACCAAGGGTGGTAGTTTCCCCTGTGGAAATCATGGGGTATGAGTTAACTCCTGGTACAGTACTAATTACTAATATTTATTCAACACATCAACGTGAAGATGTATACCCGGAGGCGAAACAATTTCAGCCAGAAAGATTTCTACAAAAAAAATACTCTCCCTATGAATTTATTCCCTTTGGTAGCGGTGTCCGTAGTTGTATTGCAGGGTCTTTTTCTATTTTTCAAATGAAGCTTGTATTAGCAACAATTCTTGCAAACTATAAATTAGAACTAGTGAATAACAAAGCGGAATCACAAGAACATGCCAACGACCAATGTTATGCCAAAAGCGGTGTGAAGATGGTTATGCATGGTCAGCGTCAGCCTTTAGAAAAGTCAAAACCGCTTGTTTCTAATTTGTTTTAGTTCTGAATTTTAGTTGTTTATTTAATTAATATACGTAGGATAAAATTACTATGGATCGAAATCGAAAAGGTGCAGTTGTCATTACTGGAACATCCACAGGTTTAGGCCGAGCAACTGCACTTTTATTAGCTAAACAAGGATATCAAGTTTTTGCTGGAGTCCGCACAGAAAAAGATGCACAGTCTCTCAAGCAAGTTGCATCTGGGAATTTAACACCAATTATTATGGACATCACAAAAGCTGAAGAAATTAAATCTGCTACTGAATTTGTTTCGTTGGCTGTTGGTGATGAAGGATTATTTGCATTAATTAATAATGCCGTTGTCGCTATAGATGGGCCTTTAGAATGTATTCCCATAGATGAAGTGAGGTTTAATTTTGAAGTCAATGTTGTTGGTCAAATTGCTGTGACACAAGCATTTTTACCATTGATCCGAAATGCCAAAGGTCGCATCATTAATATCAGTGCAATTTGTGGCAGGTTAGCTTTACCTTATAGAAGTCTTTTATCGGCTTCTAAATTTGCGATCGAAGCAATTACAGATTCTTTACGAATGGAATTATTTTCCACTGGAGTTGAGGTTATTTCAATTTTACCAGCAGGTATAGTCACTCCAGAACAGGCTGATAAAGTAGAAGCTAGTTATCAGCAAACATTAGCAGATATGTCACCGGAAATTAAAGCCATATATGGCAAGAATTACAAAATTTATATGCAAGGTTCGGTAGAAGATAATCGCAGTGGAGGTTTACCAGCTGATAAAGTGGCAAATACAATTCTTCAGGCTTTGGAAGCTCGTAAACCTAAAAGACAATATTTTGTTGTGCAATCATACTGGCGTTTGAATATGTATGCTTTATTTAAAAGGTTAGTACCGCACCAATATTTTTATGATAATTTTTATCAGGATATGCGAAAAGGAATGGAACTTGATTAGTAATTTGTTGATGTGAAAATTAGCTTTGATTTTTTAAATTTTGTCATTTGTTCTTAGAAAAGCAAATGACCAATGACTAAAATACAGATAGTAAAAATGCAAACTCAACATGTGAAAGAACTTTTGGGAAAAAATTGTCGTTTTTGTTCCTTGGTTTCTAAAACTAATGGAGAAGACTTGATTGGAACAGCAGGTACTTGCGAACATTGGTTGATTATGGAAGTTCCACAACCTTGGCCGCAAGAAATATTCCAAAAAAATCCAATTATTAAGTCAGTAATAGATTTATTCCAAGAGTTGATTGTTCAGCATGGGGTTAACTTAAAACCGATACTAATTGCCCCTGACCGCGAATATTCTCATGCTGGTTTTACTCGCATTTTTTACTATTATCGTCCTGGAAAACTGTTTTCTCAGTTTGAGAAACAAGAGTTTGTGGTTCCAGAAAGTAAAGCAGCTGATTTGTTGACAGCAATATTGCAGCAGTTGATACAACAACCGAATAATTTATCCCAATTTCAGCAGTATCAACAACAAACAAGTGAAATTCGCGAATTGATGGTGTGTACCCATGCTCAAGTTGACCTTGCTTGCGGTAGATTTGGGACTCCGTTATATAGACAATTACGTAAAGAATATGCTGCTATTTCTCATGGAAAACTACGAGTTTGGCAGACAACTCACTTTGGCGGTCATCAATTTGCACCGACATTAATTGATTTACCCCAAGGTTCTATATGGGGACATTTAGAGTCAGGAATATTGGATTTATTAGTGCAACGAAATGGTTCAGTTGATGATTTACGTCAATTTTACCGGGGATGGACTGGTTTAAACAAATTTGAGCAAATTGCTGAGCGTGAAATTTGGATGCAATTTGGTTGGAATTGGCTAAATTGTTTGAAAGCAGGGAAAGTATTGGCGATGGAAAAAGATGGTGACTGGGCAGAAGTGCGGATTGATTTTGCTCTACCAGATGGCAGTATTTCAGGTGCTTATGAAGCAAGAATCGAAGTTTGTGGTGAGGTAATGAGTGCATTTAATTCAGCAAAAGAGATGGAGTTAGAAGCAGTGAAGCAGTATCGTGTTAGTCGGTTAGTTAAGGTTGAGTAAAAAATAAAAAATGATTTCCCAAAAACAATCTCAAATCACTAATGAAATTCTTGATGGTAACCTTGTTAAACTGATGTTTAAGTTATCAATTCCTAGTACTCTGGGAATATTGATGCTGAGTTTAAATACTTTTATTGATGCTTTATTTGCTGGAAGATTTATTGGTGAAAATGCTTTGGCTGGCATTTCCTTGGCACTACCAATTATTACCATAATCAATGGATTTGCTTTTTGTATTGGGGTGGGTTCTGCTTCTGTGATGAGTAGAGCTATTGGTTATGGAGATGTGAAAACTCAGTCGAAAATTTTTGGTAATTTAATAGTGATGAGTGTTGTAGTTTCACTATTAATTACTATTATTGGTTACCATTTTGGTGAAAAATTAATTCTATTAATGGGAGGAACTGGTGAAGTTACTTTAGAAGGCACAAAATATTTTAATACTTATATACTAGGTTCAGTATTTTTGATTTTAGCTGAAGCTTGTAACAAACTAATAAAATCAGAAGGAGAAATTAAATTAACTTCCATATTTGATTGGTTATTTGT
>NZ_JACKZU010000029.1:0-36370 GCF_014222165.1 Nostoc sp. 2RC | reverse complement strand
CTTGTGGGAAAAGGAATACATCTTTATTGGAAAAAGGGAAAATACCAAACCTTTCCCCTTCCTCTTTTCCCGACTTCTCTTAGAAGTCTAATGATTATGTAAAAATTATTTGTAGATTTAAAATAAAACCAGGGAGAACATCTTCACCAGATAAACTTGCGGGAAATTGTAAAACTTCAGGTATTTGATTAGAACGATAAATTTCGACTTGTTTATCTTTAGGATTAATTAACCAACCCAATTGTAAGCCATTTGCTAAGTATTCTTGCATCTTAGTTCGAGTATCTTCTAGATCGTCAGTTTCAGAAATTAGTTCTACTGCAAAATCTGGACACAATGGGAGAAATTTTTTTCTTTGTTGTGGTGTGAGAGCATCCCATTTTTCTCTCCTTATCCACGAAGCATCAGGAGAGCGAGTTGCACCATTAGGAAGTTTAAAACCAGTGGAAGAATCGAAAGCTTTACCTAAATTATTTTTGCTATTCCAAAACCAAAGTTGTCCCAATAAATCAAAATTACGATTACCCGTTTCTCCTCCTGTGGGTGGCATGATTACTAGTTCTCCATGAGATGTTAATTCTAAACGCAAATCTTGGTTGACAGCAATAATCTGTTCAAATTCTTCATCTGTAAACTGGAGATTAGCTGGTAAGTTTAAAGTCAAAACAGTCACGTCGCTTGGCTCCAAATTCAAAATTCAAAACTCAAAATTCAAAATTCCAGATACCCATAAATAAATAATGGGGTTTGTATCTTTTTTGTTTTTGGTCAATTGCACAATCACTTCATTTGTCATTAGCAAAGAACGAAGGACTATGGCTCATGACGGGCTTAAGCAAATAATCTGCAACTTGGACGCACACTAGCTTAGTACAGCTTTGCATAAGATTGTAGCGAATTGCAGGTTGAAATTGAAACGTATAGGCGCTTCTTTTTTGCGTAGGGTAGGGGCGCAGAGAATTCGCTACGAATTCATGAAATGTTGTACCTAGTATATACTCCAAATCTGCAATGTATGTTTGTAATATGTAAAATAGTACTTTTAACCTGATATTATGTACTCTGAAAAATCCCTCACTTACCCATCCAGTCACAAGAGTAATCAAATCGATAGTTATCACGGTACTGTGGTTACAGATCCCTACCGTTGGTTAGAAAATCCTGATTCCCCAGAAACAAGGGCTTGGATTGAATCACAAAATCAAGTTACTTTTGGCTATTTGGGTGAAATTCCGGCTAGGGAAACAATTAAACAACGCCTGACGAAACTATGGGATTATGAAAAATATAGTATCCCTTTTAAAGAAGGCGAACAATACTTTTATTTTAAAAATGATGGGTTGCAAAATCAAAGTGTCCTCTACACACTAAAATCTCTGGATGCTGAACCTAGAATTTTACTCGATCCTAATAAATTCTCAGAAGATGGTACTGTTGCGCTTTCGGGATTATCCATTAGCGAGGATGGTAAACTTTTAGCATACGGTATATCTACATCTGGTTCTGATTGGCAAGAGTGGAAAGTCCGTGATATTGAAACTGGAGAAGATTTACAAGACCATTTGAAATGGATTAAATTTTCTGGTGCATCTTGGACACATGATGGTGAAGGTTTTTTCTACAGTCGCTACGATGAACCGAAGGAAAAAACTCAATTAGAAGATGTTAATTTTTATCAAAAACTTTACTATCATCAATTAGGTAAACCCCAGTCAGAAGATACATTAATTTATCATCGTCCCGACCAAAAAGAATGGGGTTTTAGTGGCGGTGTCACTGAAGATGGACGCTATCTCATAATTTCTGTTTGGTCGGGAACTGATTCCAAAAATTTACTATTCTACAAAGACTTGACTAATCCCAATGCTGAAGTTGTAGAATTAATTAACGAATTTGAGGCAGATTATAGCTTTATTGATAATGATGGAAGCGTCTTTTATTTTCGTACAAATTTAAACGCTCCACGGGGAAGATTAATTGCCATTGATACCAAAAAGCCTGCACGAGAAAATTGGCAAGAAATTATTCCCCAGTCAGCAGAAACTTTGGAAAGTGTTAGCATTCTCAATAACCAATGGGTTGCTGATTATTTAAAAGATGCTCACAGCCAAATTAAAATTTTTGACCTCAAGGGTGAATTTATCCGGGAGGTACAATTACCGGGACTTGGTTCGGTGGGTGGCTTTGGTGGTAAGCGTTACGATACTGAAACTTTTTATAATTTTACTAGCTTTACCATACCAGGGACTATTTATCGCTACGATATGGTAACTGGAAAAAGCGAGGTTTTCCGCGCACCAAAGGTAGATTTTAATCCTGATGATTACGAGACAAAACAAGTCTTTTATGATAGCAAAGATGGTACTAAAGTGCCAATGTTTATCATTCACAAAAAAGGCATTAAACTGGATGGGAATAACCCCACTTATCTTTATGCTTATGGTGGTTTTAATGCTTCCATGACACCTGGTTTTTCAGTGAGTTTGTTGGTGTGGATGGAAATTGGTGGTGTGTATGCAATGGCGAATTTACGCGGTGGTGGCGAGTATGGTGAAGAATGGCATGAAGCGGGAATGAAGGAGAAAAAACAGAATGTCTTCGATGATTTTATTGCCGCAGCTGAGTGGTTAATTGCTAACAAGTATACTAGAACTGATAAACTGGCGATCGCAGGTGGAAGTAACGGCGGTTTATTAGTGGGTGCTTGTATGACTCAGCGTCCCGATTTGTTTGGTGCAGCTTTACCAGCAGTGGGCGTTATGGATATGTTACGATTCCACAAATTTACCATTGGCTGGGCTTGGACTGCTGAATATGGTTCCCCTGATAATCCAGAAGAATTTCCGGCGTTGTATGCTTATTCACCATTGCACAATCTCAAACCAGACACAGCTTACCCTGCAACCTTGATTACTACAGCCGACCACGACGACCGCGTTGTTCCCGCTCATAGTTTCAAATTTGCCGCCGCTTTGCAAGCAAATCACACAGGTGATGCGCCAGTGTTAATTAGAATTGAGACTAAAGCAGGACATGGAGCAGGTAAACCCACAGCTAAAATTATCGAGGAAGCCGCCGATAAATGGGCTTTTTTGGTGCGTACTTTAGATGTTGAAGTTTAGCAACTTTGTCGGGGTGGGCATTGCCCACTCTAGGAGGCTAAACTAACTAAATCAATAATCAATTGACACAAAAAGTTTTCCTCGACATCAGTAGTTCCAAGTTAGAAGCGCTGTCATTACCCTTGCAATAGCCGCGCGATCGCTATCCTCTCTAGACTCAAATAATCTTTCTGCTTGTTGCAGATGCGTAACTGCTTCCTTTCGGTGTATACATCTATTCAGATAGTACAACGAAATTCCTAAGTCTTGATGAATGTCTGGATCGTTAGGATGATGCTCTAACTGTTGTCGCAAAAGCTCTACTTGATTTTCTAGGTATTGCCAAGAAGATTGCCCAGGTTCTCGGTTTGCCATAATTTTTATATTAAGCGTTGAAGTAGGTGCTTCCGATTTGTTAGCAAAATAGGGGATATCTAAAAACTGTGCAATCGTTTTGGCAATACTTACAGCACTCTCATAGCTACCATTAGATTTTAGATAAAAGCGCCAGTAGATTGATGGCAAAATTAATCTCGGATAAAAAGATATTCCTCCTTCAGAACTACTGAAATCTTCTACTTCAATACCTGAAATAAGATGACAGGGAAACTCAACAGATTTTGTCTGTAAAATTTTGAATCGATTTTGTCTTTCCCAGAGAATGGAATTTTTGGGTTTATCAAAGGTATAAGTAGTAATTTCTGTATCTTTAATTATTGTATATAGACTGATTACAAGCATTACGCATCCACTCACTACGGCGATGATTCCAGGATAATCAGCACGCTGGAGTACCAACCCCAACAAACAAAGGAAAAGACCAAATGGAATCAAAGTTATACTAATGAGTAATACACCCCAAAGCGATTTTTGGAAACGCAAAATGAGCCGATGCTGGTTTTGTTCAATAATCTTCATGAATTAATTGAGATAGTAGGGCTGGGTTTCGTCCCACTCTCTTATTTGCAATCAGAGGGGGAATCTCAATATTAATAGATGAGTTAAAATTAAATCATCGCTCTAGCTAAATATTAACTATGAGATGGGAAGAAGTTTGCGAAAACAAACAATTACAAGATTTACCCTTCAAAATCGAATTAAATAAATGGGGTCAAATCGTAATGAGTCCAGTAAAAATTAAACATTCTTTTTATCAAGGCAGAATTCAACGTTTATTAGAATCTTTATTGCATACCGGAGAAGTAATGCCAGAATGTGCTATTAACACATCAGATAGCGTGAAAGTTGCTGATGTTGTCTGGTGTTCAGAGGAACGTTTTACTCAAATTGAAAATGAAATATCAGCGTCTATTGCACCAGAAATTTGTGTAGAAGTTAAATCCAGTAGTAACACTTGGGAAGAAATGGAATTTAAAAAAAATTTGTATTTAGAAGCTCAAGCTGTGGAAGTATGGTTATGTAACGAACAAGGTGAAATGAAGTTTTATAACGAGCAAGGTGAATTAGAGCGATCGTTGTTAGTTCCGAACTTTCCTCAACAAATTAAACGATAATTAAGCTCGATTTTATCCCTTTTTTTCGCAATGTGATGCCTGGGGCAAGCTGCTACAAAGCGTCTATGCTATCGCTGAAACTTATTCATAAACTCTACTTCGATGTTGAATCAAAATAATCGTTACTTGATTTAAGATATCATCTATTTGATAAATAACCCGGTAGTCTGCTACACGATAACGATAAAAACCTGATAACTCGCCTTTTAAAGGTTTTATATTAGGATAATTACGAGGATAGATCTTTAAACGTTCAAAACAACGATCTAATTTCTTTTGTAAAGAAGCAGAAGAAGATTCAAAAAATTCTTGAGCATCAATACCAATAATAACAGTATACTTAATATTTTCGTTGGAGTTGGTCAAGAGAAATTACCTTACCTTCTTCAACATTCTTCTTTGCTTTAGCCAACGCTTCTTTAAAACCCTCTATTTTCAATAATTCTTCAGTTGCTTCATTATCTTCTCTTTCTGCTAAATACGCTAAAAAATCAGCAGCTACTAATAATCTCTCTGGTGAAAGTTTATTGACATATTCTTGAATTTGCTGGCGAATTTCTACTGTATTCATAAAATTTTACGAGGTTTTGTCAAGATTATAACGTAAATCACTTTTCTATGAGTTGGCGAGCATTTTGTTAAATAGAATGTAATACGTATTAAAAGTTAAACTTCCCTAAACTGTTATATTTCTCCTAATTCTCGTAGGTAAGTTGGTCGGGGCGTAAGTTGTCTCACAAGTGCAGCGTCAGCTGTCCAAAATTCCGCAGATGTAGTTTCAACGCAAGCCAGAAAAGCTGCATCATAAAGTGTAGATAATCCATATTGCTCTGCAATTTCCCAGCTTTTGATCCTAATTACCTCTTCTTCAATGTAATCAATGGGAAGTTCGCAGAAGTCTTCAAAAAAACCTTGTGCTTCCTCTGTTGTGATAACTCCCATCCGTGTTTTCTTCCGCAGTACAGAACCTACTTCTGCCCAAGCAAAAGCTGGAGCAACCAAGCGTATACTCAAGCCCAAAGCTTCTGCTACTAGGGTTCTGGCTTGAGATTGATAAACTTCTGGTACAAGGTAGGGAATCCAAACACTAGTATCTAAGCATAAAACTTTAGTCACGTCCTGTATTTTCCCTGAGATTGCGAATCAAATCTGTAGAGGCTGGTTGTATTCCTGTTTTGGCTTTAACAGTTTCGCTACGAGCAATAATTCGTTGATGAGCAGCCCATCCCCGGCGGCGTCGCACCTCATTTTCTAAAGCCTCAACTATTAAATCATTAAATGATTCGCTGCCTTGTTTGAGTTTTCTAGCTTTGGCAAGGAGGTCAGATGGAAAACGGATTGTTAAGGCTTCGCGTTCCATAAAAACAAGTGTAACTAAATAGTGATACCATTTAGTGTAACTACTTTTTTGATGCAGTTTGTGTTCTGTAAATAAATATTCGAGTAACTTCGTTACACCTTCAGTATTGATTGTATAAATTTAAACGCTTTTACTTCTGAGTAAGGTGTATCACAACTTTGATACTTCGCCATTTGGGAAGCGGAGCGATAGGATAAGAACGCGGCTATGTCACTATCCTGAAATCCACGTAACACCAAGCGTTGTGTTTCCAGTCTGATGGGAACTTGAGACATGAATTAGGATGAAATTACTAGTTTATAAAGCTCAACCAGTAGCTAGAAAAGTCCTTGACAATACCGCACTGATTGACTTCCTGGTTTTTGCTTAGCCAAATCCAAAATTCAAAATTCGAGGTTTTTGAACTTTGTCAAAACTTGGCATTTCTTCTGAAATTGTGTTTTATCAAGTTAAATTTTTTATTTCCCGCTGCTTATGAAGCCACGTGCATACATGCTTATCGGATTTTTACTGAGTTTTCTCCTCACATTAGTGCCGTTTTCGGGCAACTTTACCATTGCTGCAACGCCAACAGCCACCGCACCCGTATCTGCACTCTCGTTCACCCAAGGAGTGCAAAAAACAGTATTGGATAATGGTTTAACTGTCCTAACCAAAGAAGTTCACACCGCTCCTGTGGTGAGCGTGCAGGTTTGGTATAAAGTCGGTTCCCGCAACGAAGTTAAGGGAGAAAATGGTATTTCCCACCAGCTAGAACATTTGATGTTTAAAGGTACAACCGACCGTCCAGTGCAGTTTGGACGGTTGTTTAGTGCTTTGGGTAGTCAATTCAATGCTTTTACCAGTTATGACGAAACAGCCTATTTTGGTACAGTGCAGCGAGACAGACTCGAAGCATTGCTGACACTAGAAGCCGATCGCATGAAAAATGCTTTAATTAACCCTGAGCAACTCACAAGTGAAAAGCGAGTAGTCATCTCTGAATTACAAGGCTACGAAAATTCACCAGAGTATCGTTTGAATCGGGAAGTCATGCGGAATGCTTTCCCAAGTCGAGCCTATGGCTTACCAGTGGGAGGCACAAAAGCTGATGTCGAGAAATTTACGGTGGAGCAGGTGCGGAATTATTACCAAAAGTACTACAGCCCAGAAAATTCCACCTTGGTGATTACCGGGGATTTTGCTACACAACCTGTGCTGAAAGTTGTGAAGGAAACTTTTGGTAAGGTATCGCCACAAGCAAAACAAGATAAGGTGCTTGATGATGCAAGCAAAGCGCTGGATAATTTCTTGACATCTTCCTCTGTTACCGATGCTTCCTCAGCTACTCCTGCTAATAAAAAAGCACCCATTGTCCTCAAGCAACCTGGAAGTGCAGCATTACTACAAGCACTGTATCCTCTCCCAGATATCAAGCATCCTGATGTGCCAGCAATTGACGTAATGGATGCTGTCCTCACAGGTGGACGTAGTTCTAAGCTTTACCAGGCTTTGGTAGAAACTGGACTCGCTAGTTCAGTTAGTGGTGGTGCTGTGGAACTCATCGAACCAGGTTGGTATCAAATTGATGCTACGGCGGCTCCTGGCCAAGAATTAAGCAAAATTGCCCAGGTACTTGAGGAAACTTTGACAAAATTCCAACAGCAGCCAGTTAGCCCAGAAGAGTTGAAGCGAGCTAAGACGCAACTCCAAGCCTCATATATATTGGGTAACCAGGACATCACCAGTCAGGCCAACCTACTAGGCTATAACCAAACTGTAGCCGGAGATTATCATTTTATTGAAAAGTACCTTGCTGCGATCGCTAAAGTCACCCCAGACCAGATACAAAAAGCAGCAAAAACTTATCTGAATCCCGCTAAACAAACCATCGGCTACTTTGAGCCGACCCAACCAGATGGTCAACCAGGAACTTCCAGCGCTGGTTCTGGGCGCACAGTGGAAAATTTCAGCCCTGGTAAACCAGTAGATCCCGCAGAACTAGCTAAATATCTGCCACCGGCTGAATCAACAACAGATTCCAAAAAACAATCGCTTCCAGAAGAGTTTACCTTGAATAATGGTTTGCGAGTTTTGTTATTGAGCGATCGCAATGTTCCAACCATTAATCTCAGCGGCCAAATTGACGCTGGTACTGAATTTGACAGCAATCAAAAGTCTGGATTAGCAAATCTAACTGCAATCAACTTAATGAATGGAACCCAGACCCAAAATGCTCTCACCTTAGCAAAAACCTTAGAAGACCAAGGAGTGGGTTTAAACTTCAGTGCTAGCCGCGAAGGCGTAAACATCACTGGTGAGGGCTTGTCAACAAACCTGCCTATATTAATTCAAACTCTGGCAGATGTCTTAAAAAATGCCACATTCCTGGCTGACCAGTTAGAACTCAGTCGCCAAAGGGCGGTAACAAGTCTCAAAGTCCAGCTAGATGACCCCAACGGTTTGGGAAGACGGGTATTTCAACAGGCAGTTTACCCGGAAAACCATCCATTCCACAGTTTCCCCACGGAACAAAGTTTAAAAAGCATTACTCGTGATGATTTGCTTAGGTTCTATCAGACACATTACCGACCAGATACCACAACCATCGCCTTAGTGGGAGACTTCGATGCAGTTAAGGCAAAAGCATTGTTAAATGAAGAATTTGGTAAATGGGAAGCCACTGGAAAGCCACCCGTTCTCAAAGTTCCCTCAGTACCATTACCACAAACCTCGACACAATTAAACCAAGTAATTCCCGGTAAAGCTGAAGCTGTAACTTACATCGGTTACAACGGTATTTCTAGGAAAGACAAGCGTTTCTATGCAGCATTGGTGCTGAATCAAATTTTAGGTGGCGATACCTTAGCCAGTCGCTTGGGAACAGAAGTACGCGATCGCCAGGGTTTAACCTATGGTATTTACAGTGCTTTTGCTGCTGGAGTTAATCCCGGCCCCTTCTTGATTCAAATGCAGACTGCTCCCGGAGATGCCCAAAAAGCGATCGCCAGTACAGTTGCTTTACTCAAACAATTACGCGAACAAGGAGTAACTGAAGCTGAATTAAACACAGCAAAACGCTCAATTACTAACAGTTACCCTGTGGATTTAGCTAATCCAAGTAACGTATCTAGCATCATTTTAGATAATGCTGTCTTAGGACTTTCAAAAACAGAAATTCGAGAATTCCCCCAACAAATTCAAGCAGTTACTATGGCTCAAATCAAACAAGTAATTCAGGATTTAATTCAGCCACAAAATTTGGTAATTGTCACAGCTGGCCCTGGAGATTCTGTACCCAAGGGTAGCTAAAAAAACTTCAACTCGTTCTTTGAGGGAGATGGGGAGAAAATTTCACTCCACATCCCCACCTCTCTCAACGCTTCATGCTAAATCTAAAATGTATTAAGTTAACCAACCCAGATTCAAACTAATGCTAATTTTGTGAGATTTGCTGTTAGAATACCAGCATTCTGCTCAATTAAACGAGACATACAGCTTATGATTACTCAAATGATGGTTCAACCCTCATTCTGGGTAGATTCTGGAATCAAACTCAGTAAAGTTAGGGATATATATTTATTTAAATTTACTGAAGAATTACAGTCTCGACTTGAAGAACTCTCACAGAAGAAAAAAGCCGGATTGCTAACTTCAGAAGAAGAGGCTGAATTGTCAGGCATATTGGAACTCGATAGAATTTTTACCTTGCTCAATGCCAAAATCATTTCTGAGTCATGACAGTTAATGATGCTACTAAAAAATTCGTCAGAGAAAGAGCTAAGTTTCTTTGCGAATACTGTCATTCTTCAGAAGAAGCAAGTGCCGCTTTATTTTCTATTGACCATATTATGCCTCAGTCTCTTGGTGGCTCAGATGACCACAATAACTTAGGATTAGCTTGCCAGCGTTGTAATGGATATCGCATAACTTTATAACTGGAATCGATCCGAATACAGGAGAAATTGTACCTCTGTTTAATCCACGGCAGCAAAAATGGTACGACCACTTTATTTGGTCAGCAGATGGTCTAAAAATTGTTGGCATTACTTCCATAGGACGAGCTACTTGTAATCGTTTAGACCTCAATGATGAACGCCACAACGAAGGGTCTATTATCAAAGCGCGTCGTCTGTGGATAAAAGGTGGTTGGCATCCACCTGATGAAGATCCACGACAAGTGTAAGAAAGTGAAGTTTTGAGGAGCATAGCTTTTGTGCCTTTTTTTCTGAAAGCGAATAAAAGAGTTATTCTTTGGTATTAAAGTGTTGAAGAATACATCCATCAGTATATTGATTAATTATTTATCTATCTTGCGGAGGAATTGAGAAAGAGATTATCAGGACAAAATAAACAGATATTCCGATCACCTGACGAACTTTAACTCCACGTTCCCCCATTTTTAAACAAAAATGGGGAATTTTTTTCAAATGCTACCAACATAGAATTTATAAGAGATTTTTCTCTATCTTCAGGAGGAATAAGATAAAGTTCAGAAATAATAAAAACTTAAATAGCCCGATTACCCTACCGGACTTTAGTTTTTCTCTCCCCTTGTTTTTCTTTAACAGGGGGGAGTTTATTTAACTTTCAACCGTCAACAACCAACAACCAACAAAAACTATAGTGCTAAGTTAAACACTCATGACACTTTATTCTTCTTTCTTTTCTTCAACATTAGTTATTTGTGCATTTTGCGTGAAAATATAGTTTTCTTGATTCTGCTTTTCTTCTTTCTTCTCTAGTACAACTTGAGTGGCATATACTTCCACATCTCGCTGAATAATGTCTTCTACCTGACCAGCAAACAAATTAAATGCTTGTAGGTGAGTTGTATAATCACGATAAGGGCCCGCCAATTGTGAAAATTGCCATCCTTGGGTTTTCAAAGATTCCACTGTACGGCGATAGTGTCGCCAACGTTCTCCATAATGAAAAAATTCTTCAATGGCAGCACTAATAGCAACTAATTGACTAATCACAAAAGTTGAACCAACAATTAAATTTCTTGTGGTTTTACTTTCGGGGGAAATAGTATTAATATTTAAACTGACTAATGCCGGAAGAATGATGCCACCAATGATAGTTGTTAACCGTAAAAAATAATAGCGATCGCGTGCCAGATTCGCCTTACCTTCCATCCACAGTACTTGCTCTAACCAGCGCGATTCCAAAAAATGTTTTTGGACATCAGTTAACTTCATCCCGGCAAATAATTTCTTAAAATCTTCCTTTAAAAATTCTTGATAACCATCTTTTTTCGCCATTATTTACTCCTTGGTAGCAAGCAAACCCTTAATTATTTCCCCCAAGTCATCAACTCGCCTTTCTATGTCGATTAAGTTGATACACTGGAATTTACCAGATTTTACTAACTCTTGGGCGCGATCGTCCGTTGGGTTTCCAGTCAAAGCACTAGCAAGTATATCTGCGGTTCTACCACTACCACCAATCACTACAACTAACCTACCAGTATTAACGCTACAAAAGGCGTCTTGAAAGGTAATTTCACCACCGTTCAACAGCACTGTCACCGAAGGTGCGTTCCCAGCCAACACCGTTGCAACATTAGATATCCAAGGAGATTCATCGCCCCAATTACTACCAGGAATTAGCACAAAATGAGTGTGATTTGGCTCTAATGGCGTTAAATCAGCATCCGTTTCTAATTTATTTGGTAAAGCAACTTTGCCTGTGGGTGTGACGCCAACCAAAGCAAACTTAGCACCCATCTGAGAACGAGCCGTACCTATTAATCGCATAACCCCCACATCCGTACCCCCATCGACCACATAAGCGCCCAAAGTTTCAGCAATGGGGGCTAAAACTTCCACAAACAACCGTTGGATGCGGAGAAAGTCTGTTTCACTGATATTACTTGCACCCCCCACCACCACTAAAACAGGACGAGAATCACTAAGTCCTATTTGCTGTAAAGCATTTGGCAATTCTACTGGCTGATTAACTCGAATCGCTAATGCTGTTTTTCTGCTGTCAAAGGTAAGTTTCAAACAATTGTTCATTTGTATATCTATTTAAGATGTGGAAATTGAAATACATTAATAAATTTAATGCAAAGCTAATTCCAATTATTCCAATAAATTCTATTGTATTAAACAATACTTTCGCCAATTTACGAGGGTGGGTTAATGACGCTTGCACCATTAACTCGCTGTTCTCTGAGGTTTGACAACTCCAGACGCAGAGGATACAGAGATAAGTTTTCATTTGTGACCAGATCCCCGACTTCTTCAAGAAGTCGGGGATCTAAAACCCACGAACGGCAATCTCGCAAAAAGAATGCGACACATAGACAAGACCCCTCCCCTTGACAAGGGGAGGGTGCCCTTAGGCGGGTGGGGTATCTGTCGCAAATATTTTTTGAATAGGTATTATTTTCGCGATCGCATTTTTATTTTTGCGATCGCATTTGTTATTTTTGCGATCGCATTTATTATTTTTGCGATCGCATTTATTATTTTTGCGATCGCATTTGTTATTTTTGCGGTCACATTTTTATTTTCGCGCTCGCATTTTTATTTTCGCGCTCGCATTTTTATTTTCGCGGTGGCATTTATTATTTTTGCGGTCACATTTTTATTTTTGCGACTAAATTTGCTACTTTAGCGTTAGCTCGTTTGTCTGTACAGTTATGCAAGCGGGGAGGCGAAGTTCATTGCGAATTGGTATTATGCCCCTATCGATGTAGTTCATATACCTGAAAAATGCTGTATATCTGGTATCTAGGCACAGAGCCTATTCTATTTCTGAATTCTCAATTCTGATTGCGGTGATTTGAAATTTTTAATCGGGGCAAAATTACCATGACTGCTGCTGTCTTATTAGAAAATGTCTACAAGTTTTACAACAACGTGCCTGTAGTTAATGATTTGTCATTTCAAATTGAAGCAGGAGAAATATTTGCTCTACTAGGCCCCAATGGCGCAGGAAAATCCACCACCATTCGGATGCTGACTACACTCACCAAACCCACCAAAGGACGGATAGAAATCAATGGCTATGATGTGGTCAACCAATCAATGTTGGCAAAACAAAGTATTGGCGTAGTCTTGCAGCAAGTCAGTGTAGATAACGATTTAACTGTTTGGGAAAATATGGAACTGCATGGGAGGCTACATCATATTAGCAACCCGCAGCGACAACAATTAATTAATCAATGGTTGGAATATGTTGAACTCACGGAAAAACGTCATGATTTGGTCAAAACCTTGTCTGGGGGTATGAAACGACGATTGCAGATAGCAAGAGCATTATTGCATCAGCCGCAAATGTTGTTTTTGGATGAACCAACAGTAGGACTAGACCCCCAAACTAGGCGACGCCTTTGGGAAATTATTCGAGATTTGAATAAGCAGGGGATGACGATGCTACTAACGACTCATTATATGGATGAGGTCGAATTTCTCTGCGATGCTTTCGGTTCCGCCAAACCAGGACGCATCGGTATTATGGATGGCGGGAAACTAATTTCTTTAGGAACCCTAAAAGAACTGCGTTCTACTTACGGTGAAGGTTTGGTGATGAAGCAATTAAATTTATCGGAAGTAGGAAGTGACAGTGCCTTATCTTTAGAATATTTGTTTTTCCCTTCGTTAGAAGCAGCAAATATTTACTTGAATCAACAGCCTGATAAAACTGGAATGATGGTGCGTCCCTCGAATCTGGAAGACATTTTTGTGGAATTAACTGGACGCCAGTTAGATTAATTTCATCCTCCTAACTGGCGCAGCATGGCTTCCACTCTGTCCACGCCATCTAAGTCATTGCGGCGCTTATACAAGTCGCGGGCTTTTTGGAGTGCAGTGTTGGCTTGTTTAGCTTGCCGTCGCTGTTTATACATAGAACCCATTAATTCATACGTTTGGGCATTATTTCTATCTAAACTAAGTGCTTGTTCGTATGCCCAGCTAGCAGCAGTATAATCTCCAAGCCGAGATTGAGTTACAGCTAAGCCTAAGTAGGCGTTAACATTATTACGGTTCAACTGTATGGCACGACGGTAACCTTCTTTTGCCCCTAGAGTGTCTCCCAAATTAGCTTTGATGTAACCGACAGCGTAATAAAAATCACTATTGTTAGGGTTGATGGCGATCGCCTTACGATAAGCCGTTAATGCCGCTTGATAATTTCCTTGTTGAGCGTATAAATAACCAATACCTGAATGAATCTTAGCATTCTTGGGATCTAGGCTAGCTGCTTGTTGATAAGCTGCGATCGCGCCTCCATAATCACCTGTATCTACTAACCTCCGCCCTTCTTCTAGTAATTGCTTTAATTCTGGGTTTTTATTTTGCGCCACTAACACCTGAGCCTGTACTGGCGTAGGCATAGTAAAAGCAAAACATCCTAGTAACAGCACACTAAACACAAATGATGTTGGCTTGTACACAGTAAATTTCCTGAAATTTTAGAGGACTTTTTTCTTGTACATTAAAACAAAAATGTGGACTTTTGAAAACTGTATTTTTTCGCATTGATTTAGACATTAATTGTTCATTTGCTCTTTCCTTTACAATCAACACGAGATAACAGAGTTTTTACTGATTGGTGCTGTGTAAGCTCTTAATCAGCAAAGTAAATTCTTCTGCATATCAATCATTAAAATAACAAAAGTTACAGATTCCCTCAGTGCTTACACTTATTTAAAAATATTGCAATTAACCTTTGATTGGCGATGTACTAAATATTGGCAGAGACTAAAACATTCATAGTAGTTTGTTATTTTGTGGAAAAATTTACTGAATCTGTATCTAATTTTTCTCAAACTTGATTCCTTGATACTAACTTTAGTAGACCAATATCCAGGTATTTGGATAGTTTTTTAGTCATTACACGGTAAGATCGATTCAACAAACAAAATGTTCCTAAAAATTTTATTTCTAATTAGACAATACTCTCAAGTGGAGTGGCGATCGCTTTTGTAAAATTGTCTACAGAGTATATATATTAAACTTGTCCATAACACACTTTAGTTGTCTAAGTATAAATTACTTGGAATCCCTAATTAAATGATCTCCACCTAGTTAAAAAGAGCAATTAGAGCAGAGATTAATTGTATCTTTACCTACTCCTCCAGGGAGCAAATTCAAATACCAAATTATTTATTCCCAATTATCTTACTACACAAATGACTGCAAATATCAAAGCAGTCCATCACCAGAACATCCCACAACCAAACCTGAAAATGATTGATTCCCTCTACTCCTACTTTCTATTTTCAAGACAGTTAATTACAAGAAAATCCCACAAACATCGATAAAATATCTCTTTCTCATTCCCTGTTCCCTGTTCGTTTTTGCCTATTTTTCTAGATATAATATTGATGTATATTCATGAGGGTAATCGATGATTATAACTACTACTGATGTGATTCAAGGAGCCGTTATCGAATCATATTTAGGTATTGTCACAGCAGAAGTTGTTTATGGAAGCAATTTTTTGCGAGATTTTTTAGCAGGGATTCGGGATATTGTTGGTGGACGCACCGGTAGTTACGAGCGTTTATTTGAACAGGGTCAACGCAAAGCCTTAGATGAATTAGAACAACGAGCGCAACGTTTAGGAGCAAATGCTGTAATCGGTATAGAAATTGATACTGGCACCATTAATGTCGATCAGTCAGGAGTTTTAATGCTGATTACCGCCACAGGTACTGCTGTGAGAATACGTTAATTTTTATTTCTATTTGTGATAATTTTCATAAAGTTTTGTATTTAGCCTAATTGCAGATACAACTAGGCTAGTTCATCAGAAAATTTATAGTTGGGTTTTATTTTAAATTTCATAACAAGACCCAAGGTGATTAGGACATTAACAAACGATAAAACTTAGACATCAAAAGACTTTTTACCCAGTCCCCAGTCCCTTGCCATATTTTAAAAATTTTTACATCCACATTTGATGAGTAATTATTCACAAAATTTAATTCCAGTTAAATTGGATTACAACCTATTAAATAAAGTCTCTTTTTTATAACTAAAGATAGACATATTAGTTATTTCTATTGATAGATATTAAAGCACATAATTTAGTTATTTAATTTGAAGCATACAACATAAATATACCTGAACAAAAACTTTGCTGAAACAGCACTGGAGAATATAAGCTATGTCATACGTAAATCGAACAGGCAATGAAGTTATTTCTACTGAGCCTGCGGTAGCAGGCCGGGTAGTGGAATATCACGATCTTGTTCGCTGGGGGCCAATTCTTGCTGGTTTGTTAATTGCTTTAGCTACTCAATTAATTTTGAGCGCCATAATTGGTGCTGTTGCAGCAGGTACAGTTGAAGGTTCAGGTGCGCCCAGGTCAATAGCCCCCAATGCTGCTGGTAGTGCGGGGCTTTGGTCAACTATTGCTTTATTAATTTCTTTATTTACTGGCGGTTGGGTGACAGCTCGCGCTTGCGGGCCAATGAACCGGAATACAGCTCTTCTTAACGGGGCAATTCTTTGGGCAACTACTTTGGCAGCTAGTTCTTGGTTACTTGCAAGTGGAGTATCTGGTGCTTTTGGTGTTGCTGCTTCCAACGCCGCACAAGTCATAAACCAAGTTGGCACTCCTAATTTGCCACGAACAAACGTAACAGCTCAAGAAGCTCGCGACATTGCAGCTAATGTACGTTCGGGATTGTGGTGGTTTGTGTTTGGTTCCTTGTTGGGTTTAGTGGCTGCAATGATGGGATCTGTAAGTGGCGCTCGCAGTCCTCGGACTAACAATTACAATCCTTAAAAAATTAGCCCTTCGCCAATTTCTAATATTTATTGCATTCTTTTAAAAGCACCTTCAAAAAAGGTGCTTTTTGTTTATCAAAACACAATTCAAGAGTAATCATTAAAAAAAAATGAGACAGAGGTATCGTAGGGGCCCAAAGATTTTTTCAATCGGTATAAGTCGGAACTACCCCATCCCTTCCCGCAGACCTAACACATTAATTGATTCTGTATTCTGTATTCTGAATTCTGTATTCTTCATTAAGACTGGCGTTGGTATCTTCCAATCAATTCTGCGCTTGCCAAAATATGACCTTCCATTGCTGCTAAAATTTGGTTTTTTGTAGCCCCTGTGGCTAAATCTAAGCTTTTATCTAAAGCATAAAGTTTAAAAAAGTAACGATGGATGCCACTTGGTGGACAAGGGCCGCCGTAACCAAACTTACCAAAATCATTTTTACCCTGTACTGCACCATTGGGTAGAGTTTTTACAGTTGGAGTATGCTCTGTTAGTTGGTGAGTTGTATTTGGAATATTGTAAACAAGCCAATGAACAAATATTCGTCCTGGTGCATCAGGATCGTCAACAATCAATGCTATAGTTTGCGTTCCTATGGGAATTTCATCCCAAAGGAGAGGTGGAGAAATATCTTTACCATCGCAAGTATATTTAGCAGGAATTAATTCATTAGATTTAAAAGCGCTACTTTCTAATTTCATCGTGTTTGTTTCCTTATTTATTTGATTACTATTGCCAGAATTTCTAATAATTCTATTTTCAGAATTACAACTAACTACAAGCAATGTTATTAACACAAATATAACTATATGCCTAAAGATAAAATTTAGTATTTTTATTTTATCAAAAATTATCACGATCTAAAATTTTGTATTAACAAGCCAGCCAATATCAAGTTTATTATTTGGTAGTATTAAACTGTATTTTAGCTATAGATTCTAATATCAACTAACAACTTTAGTTCTACGTCAAAAGTTGAGGAAAAGTTTTTATTTTTTATCTCCTAAGGTTCATGAAGATAGCTGATTTCAGTAGCTAAATAGAGGGAGTCAATAGATGTAATGGAAAACCAATTTTAGGTTTTGATTGGCTGAAAAAGTCAAAGTTTTAATTAGTAACCAGGAGTATTCTCATGTCAGATACAAGCAAGCGTGGTTTTGCCTCAATGGATGAAGATAAGCAACGTGAAATAGCAAGCAAAGGCGGACAAGCTGCCCATGAGAAGGGTACCGCCCATGAATTTACACCTGAAGAAGCTCGTGAAGCTGGACACAAAGGTGGTGAAGCTGTAAGTCAGGATAGAGAACACATGGCTGAAATCGGCCGTGAAGGAGGCAAGAGTTCCCACAAAGGCAGTCGTAATCAAGATAATAAAGATTCCGATACTCAAGAAAAGGGAACCCAAGGAGGCACATCAGAACAACATTCTAAAGCAGGACGCCAGAGTCACAAAAATAAATAGATAAGCTGCCAACAGCATTTGATTTGTCATCTTTTCGTGTTGGTTGTTGACAGTTGACAGGATGGGTGAGTATATAATTTCAAATTTCTCACTTCCATAAATAGCCTTTAGGTACAGTTGCCAAGATATAAGTAGGTGGACACAATTATTTAGAAGACGCATTTCGACTCCGCTCAATGTCCGGTAAGCTTATTCCAAGAGGGTTGAGCGCAGCGATGCACTGAGCGTGTCGAAGTGTCGAAACCCGGCGAGATCGAGTTATATCAAGTCCGGCTAAATGCTTGTCATTACAGGGTACGTAGCGATAGCGAAGTAAAGTAATCGCAGAATCCTTGCGATTGCGTCGTTCCACTTCGTTGCACTCGCAATGACATATCACAAGTAATTTACCGGACATGATATTAGGTTTAATTTAGTCCTTCTACTTATCTTATTGATGAATATCCCGCTTATAAGAAACATTTCTGTTTTCTATAAGCGGGATATTGTATATGGTTATTTTTTTTTTATTTAGACTTTGTGACCACAATTACCACTTCAAAAATGAAGCTTCAATTCCTTGCTCGCGGCGAATTTTTCCATCTTTTTCAAACCAAGCAATTACTTGTTGTGCTGTCAAGTCTTCAATAGCAACACCGTATTCTTGAGCAATGTATTTTAAAAGTTTAAGTGATGAAACTGTTAATCTGGTTAAAAATTTTTCTGGGGAAGATAACAAAGCCGCGTCTACTTGTGCTGACTCCTCCAGTGTTAAAAATTGCGTTGACGGTTGCTGTGGTGCTACATCCATAAAATGCTATCTCAAATTTATTTTGTTGGGCATGGGGTATTGGGTATGGGGAGATGAGAGAGGCAAGGGAGACAAGGGAGAATAATTCATAACCAATGACCAATGACTAATGACTAATTACAAGCTTTTACTAAATAACCACAACGGTGTTCGCCGTTGATAATCCAGTGGGTGCGTTCTACTGTACAATCTGGTAATACGGCTGCAAACATTTGTAATTCATGACCGCAAATTGTGGGGAAAGATTCAGCAACGTTGGAAATGGCGCAGTTATGTTCTAATAATATGAAGCTTTCACTTCTAGAGGAGTCATGCACATCAACAGAGTGATACTCTGCCATAAAACCTTCAGCTTTTCTCAACTCTACTAAGTTGGCTACGCGTTCTTTTAGGGAACCGTTACCCACGCGATCGCGATATTCTTGTGCTTTACGCTCCCACTGTTTTTGTAAAATCGTTTTAAATTGGTCGTGTCCTACGGTTTCTGCTAAGGTATCCAGCAATGAAACAGCAAAATTACCACTGGCGTCACCAAAGCGATCGCTAATTGTTCGATGCAAGCGATCGCGTCCTTGACGACTTAGTTGATAAACGTGCTGCGGACGCCCCATGCCAGCTTGTTCTGATATGGAAAACAAAACTAGCTCCTCCGTCTCCAAATCTTTCAGGTGACGGCGAATCGCTTGCTTGCTAACGTCTAAAACTTCAGCTAGCTCAATTGCTGTTGCTTTTTCGTGCTTGTGCAGATACTCTAGGATCTCTTGCTTGGTTGAGGACTGGTTGATAGTCGCCATCTTCTGATGTCAGACGCTGCGGGAACGTCCCAAAAATTTCTTTTGAAATTTGACTTTGACAACATTGTTGTTGTTAATTTAGCGTAAAATGGAGATACATAAAACAATAGCCATGTTGTTTTAGTCTCCACTACCATTCTAGCAGCCGTGTAACCACTCCGTAACGCGATATGGGAATCGGCAATATCTTGTCTCCCATCCTTAAAGAGATTGAACTGAACACAAGAGATTATTAGCGATGAGTGCCACTGTCAAAACCTTAGTCAACCAACCTTACAAGTACGGCTTTGTCACCGACATTGAGACGGATACTATCCCCCGTGGATTAGACGAGGATGTTATCCGCTTGATTTCGGCGAAGAAAAACGAGCCAGAGTTCATGTTGGAATTTCGCCTGAAGGCTTATCGCCAGTGGCAAAAAATGACAGAACCAACTTGGCCGAACGTCAAGTATCCGCCCATTAATTATCAAGATATTATTTATTACTCAGCGCCAAAACGCAAGAAAGAAAAACTCAACAGCTTAGATGAAGTCGATCCCACCCTGCTGGAAACCTTTGAAAAGTTGGGTATTCCTTTATCGGAACAAAAGCGACTGGCCAATGTGGCTGTGGATGCGATTTTTGATAGCGTTTCTGTTGCCACTACATTTAAAGAAAAGCTAGCCAAAGACGGCGTGATTTTCTGCTCGATTTCCGAAGCGTTGCAGGAACACCCAGAACTCGTAAAAAAATACCTGGGTAGTGTCGTTCCCATAGCTGACAATTATTTTGCCGCCCTCAACTCTGCGGTATTTAGCGATGGTTCCTTTGTCTACATACCCAAAGGTGTCAAATGTCCGATGGAACTGTCTACCTACTTCCGCATCAACTCCGGAGACACGGGACAATTTGAGCGGACTTTGATTGTCGCCGAAGAAGGTAGCTACGTTTCCTACCTCGAAGGTTGTACCGCGCCAATGTATGACAGCAACCAGCTGCACGCTGCTGTGGTGGAACTCGTCGCCCTGGACAACGCCGAAATTAAATATTCCACCGTCCAAAACTGGTACGCTGGGGATGCCAACGGTAAAGGCGGTATTTACAACTTTGTCACTAAGCGCGGTTTATGTCAGGGCGTAAATTCCAAGATTTCCTGGACTCAAGTAGAAACAGGTTCGGCAATTACTTGGAAATATCCTAGCTGCGTGTTGGTGGGTGATAACTCTGTGGGTGAATTCTACTCTGTGGCGCTGACAAATAATATGCAGCAAGCCGATACGGGTACAAAGATGATTCACGTAGGTAAGAATACCCGCAGTACAATTATTTCTAAGGGAATCTCCGCAGGTAAATCCAGTAACAGTTACCGGGGTTTGGTGAAAATCAACCCAACTGCTAAAGGGGCGAGAAACTATTCTCAATGCGACTCCATGCTGATTGGGGATAATGCCCACGCCAATACTTTCCCTTATATCCAGGTGCAAAATAATACTGCCAAGGTAGAACATGAAGCTTCTACTTCTAAGATTGGGGAAGACCAGTTATTTTACTTCGCTCAACGGGGCATTTCTTCAGAAGACGCAATTTCGATGATGATTAGCGGCTTTTGTAAGGATGTTTTCAATCAGCTACCAATGGAATTTGCTGTGGAAGCTGATAAGTTGTTGAGTTTGAAGTTGGAAGGCAGTGTTGGATAGATGGAAGCAAAAATAGACAGATGAACACGGATACATCAGTGTTTGTTTGTCTATGCCAGAATTTATGCAAAAAAACTCTCTAACTCTTATTTCTCCGTGTTCTCTGCGTCCTCTGTAGTTCGATTTTTCTTTACCTATGCTAGGTGTCTAGATTTGCAATTGGAATTAACGAACCGCAAAGGACGCAAAGGGCGCAAAGAAAGAGAAGAAAGAGAAGAAAGAGAAGAAAGAGAAGAAAGAGAAGGGAGAGAAGATGATTATTGAAAATAGCGAAGTTGTGCTGTCAGTAAGGAATCTGACGGCTAATGTTGATGGGACACCGATTTTAAAGGGTGTGAATTTGGAGGTGCGATCGGGTGAAATTCATGCGATCATGGGGCCCAATGGTTCTGGTAAGAGTACCTTTTCTAAGGTGTTGGCTGGACACCCGGCGTATGAGGTGACTGGCGGTGAAGTGATTTTCCAAGGACAAAATCTGCTGGAGTTGGAACCAGAGGAAAGAGCAAGAAGTGGTGTGTTTTTGGCTTTCCAATATCCGTTGGAAATTCCTGGTGTCAGCAATTTGGATTTCTTGCGGGTGGCGTACAATTCCCGGCGCAAAGCACAGGGTTTAGAAGAAATAGACGCCTTTGATTTTGATGATTTAATTGAGGAAAAGCTGGAAGTGGTAAAAATGAATGCCGCTTTCCTAGATCGGAGTTTGAATGAAGGGTTTTCTGGTGGTGAGAAAAAGCGGAATGAAATTCTGCAAATGGCGCTGTTAGAACCGAAGTTGGCAATTTTGGATGAAACTGATTCGGGTTTGGATATTGACGCGCTGAGAATTGTGGCGAATGGCGTAAATCAACTGGCAAGTCCAGAAAATTCCACGATTTTAATTACCCACTACCAACGGTTACTCGATTATATTGTGCCGGATTTTGTTCATGTCATGGCAAACGGGCGAATTCTCACCAGTGGCGGTAAGGAATTGGCACTAGAATTGGAGTCTCGCGGTTATGACTGGGTGCTGGCAGAATTTGCGGCTGAGGTGGGTGTCTAATGACGATTCAAGTTTCTCCTAGCTCAATTCCTAACTCTGATGCAGTGAGTTTAACTGCGACTCTGTTGGATAAAGATGCGTATTTAATTAACTTGTTAAATCAAGTAACCGCATCCAAAACAGAAGGGTGGCTGCAAGGTTTACGGGAAAGCGCCGCTAATGTGGTACGCCACTCTACTATCCCCAACACGCGAGAAGAAGAATGGCGCTTTACTGATTTATCTTCTCTGCGACAGGTGCAATTTAATGTGGAGACGTTACATGTAACGTCTTTACCAGAGATTTTAAAAGAAACGGCTAACAGTCGTTTGGTTTTTGTGAATGGCGTTTATGCGTCGGAGTTATCCGCAGTCAAAGATTTACCCCCTGGAGTAGTGGTGAGTAATTTGGCTGGGTTATCTGTGGCTGAACAGGAAGCCGTACAACAATATTTAGCTCAAGCTGAGGGGGCGCAGGAGGTTTTTACGGCTTTGAATACTGCTGGAATCATTGATGCAGCGGTGGTTTGGGTAAAGAAGAATGTGGTAGTTGAGACGCCAATTCATCTAGTGTTTGTTGCAGTTACGGGTGAGGGGGCGACGATTTCCCAGCCCCGTTGTTTGGTGGTGGCTGAAGGTGGTTCGCAGGTGACTTTGGTGGAGGAGTACAGAAACCTTACAGAACCAGGGGTTTACTTGACTAATGCGGTGACAGAAATTTGGCTTGGTGAAAATGCCGAAGTGAGTCACACTAGGGTTGAGCAAGAAGGTGGAGAGGCTTTTCATATAGGTAAGACTGCTGTAACTCAGTCCCGCGATAGCCGATATACTTGTCATGCCATAACTTTCGGTGCAAAATTATCGCGGCACAATTTGGAAGTTTTGCAAACTGGCGAACAAACCCAAACTACTCTCAATGGGTTGACGATGATTTATGGCAAGCAATTGGCGGATACCCACAGTGCGATCGCTTTGAATTATCCTCATGGTACAAGTAAACAGTTGCATAAGTGTATAGTTGGCGATCGCGCTCATGCTGTGTTCAATGGTAAAGTTTTTGTTCCCAAACCCGCGCAGCTGACAGATGCAGCTCAGCTAAATCGAAATTTACTGCTATCATCAAAAGCCAGAGTCGATACCAAACCCCAATTAGAAATTACAGCCGATAACGTCAAATGCGCTCATGGCGCTACCGTCAGTCAATTAGAGGACGATGAAATCTTCTACCTCCAAAGTCGGGGAATTGATGAAAATGATGCCCGCAAATTGTTAATTAACGCCTTCGCCGCTGAAATTATCAACCAAATACCCGTTCCCTCTCTCCGAGAAAACCTGTTAAGCACAGTTAATAATCTTAAGTCAATCTCGCTTGAATCTTGACCCAATTTTGGATTTTGGATTGAACATTCAAAATCCAAGATTTAAAAAAGTTTCAATCCCAAGGCGAATTTTAGATTTTAGCTGAAATTCTCCAATCTAAAATCTAAAATCTAAAATCCAAAATTGCTTGAATCTACCAATGACTTTCACCACTACTAAAACCCTCGCCGATAAAGTTCGCGCTGATTTCCCGATTTTGCATCAGGAAGTCAATGAAAAAACCCTAGTTTATCTCGATAATGCCGCAACATCGCAAAAGCCTTTGCTGGTATTAAATACCCTACGGGATTATTACGAGCAATATAATGCTAATGTGCATCGTGGCGCTCATACTTTGAGTGCTAAGGCTACCGATGCTTATGAAGCTGCACGAGATAAAGTTGCTAAATTTATCAATGCGGCGTCCCGTCAAGAAATTGTCTACACCCGCAATGCTAGCGAGGCGATTAACTTAGTTGCCTACAGTTGGGGAATGAATAATTTACAGCCTGGAGATGAAATTATTCTCTCGGTGATGGAACACCACAGTAATATTGTGCCTTGGCAATTGGTGGCAAAAAAAACTGGCGCGGTGTTGAAATTTGTCGAATTGACACCAGAAGAAACTTTTGATTTAGAACAGTTTAAAAAGCTGATTTCCCAAAAGACAAAACTGGTGTCAGTAGTGCATATTTCTAATGCTTTGGGTTGTATTAATCCAGTGCAGGAAATTGCTAGTATTGCTCACAGATACGGTGCGAAATTCTTAGTCGATGCTTGTCAAAGTGTACCCCATTTCCCCACTGATGTACAAAAAATAGATTGTGATTGGTTAGTGGCTTCCGGCCATAAAATGTGCGCTCCAACTGGCATTGGATTTTTATATGGCAAGTTGGAATTATTACAATCAATGCCGCCATTTTTTGGTGGTGGCGAAATGATTGCAGAGGTGTATTTAGACCATTCCACCTATGCAGAATTACCCCATAAATTTGAAGCTGGTACGCCTGCAATTGGGGAAGCGATCGCTCTTGGTGCGGCTGTAGATTATCTTACTAATATTGGTATGGATAAAATCCACGCCTACGAAGCAGAATTAACAGCTTATTTGTTCCAACAATTAGAGCAAATTCCCCAAATTAGAATTTACGGCCCCAAACCCAATGCTCAAGGAGAAGGTAGAGCCGCCTTAGCTACATTCACCGCCACAGGAGTCCACGCCAACGACTTATCTACATTATTAGATCAAGAAGGCGTTGCCATTCGTTCTGGACACCATTGCACTCAACCATTACACCGCTACTTAGGAATTCCCGCAAGCGCACGCGCCAGTTTATCCTTCTACAATACCCGTGAGGAAATTGATGTTTTTATCAAAGCACTCAAGGAAACTTTAGAGTTTTTTGCTGAATTCTCTAGTTAACGGTAGACAATGTTTAGATACTGATTGTGTCAATTATTAAGTAATAATATTTGGCACAATTTCACTACCTGAATTATTACAGGAGTAGCTAAAATGTCTTACAATGACTTTACTCTTGACAAAGTTAGAAAAACCTTCGATTTAATCATTTCTGACAAAATTGATATATTTGCATCTATCCCACCAATAGAGTGCCCTTCATTACTTGCAGAAATATTACAAGAAAATATTCCTTTAGCTTTAGCAAGTAATACAGAAAAATCCCGTTCCGAAATGATTATTGCGCCTATTTTAATTGCTATCAGAAAATCTTTAAATAATCAAATAAGTTTATTTTCGGGTATCGATTTTACTGTAGATGCACCACAGGGATTAAATGGAAATTGCGACTTTATTATTAGCCGTTCGCCAGAACTCTTAATTTTCAATGCACCAGTCGTAACAATTGTAGAAGCTAAAAAAGAAAATATCAATGCAGGATTAGGTCAGTGCGTAGCAGAGATGTTAGCAGCTAAATTGTTTAATGAACGTGAAGGAAATAATATTAAAACAATTTATGGTACTGTCACCACTGGAACCAACTGGAAGTTTTTAAAGCTAATTGGGCAAGTAGTTGAAATTGACTTAGGCGAACATTATATTAGTGACATAGGTAAAATTTTAGGAATTTTATCTAACATCCTGACAGAAGAAGTATTTTAATATGCTTGTCCAGTCAACACCTGCTGAACAAAGAACAGTGCTATACAACATTAGTTGGGAAACCTTTGAAGCCTTGTTGAGAGATACAGGTGAAGATAGAGGTTCTCGCTTTGCTTATGACTGCGGCACTTTAGAAATTATGACACCACTGTTTGAGCATGAAAATCCTAAAAGCAATTTTGGTAACTTCATCATTGCTTTAGCTGAAGAATTAAATATTGAAGTCAGAAGTGCTGGTTCAACAACATTAAAACAAAGAATTGCAAAGAAAGGAATAGAACCAGATACTTGTTATTATATCCAGAATGAAGCAGCTATTAGAGGTAAGCAAAAGCTAAATTTAGAAACAGATCCACTGCCTGATTTAGCAATTGAGATTGACATCACCAGCAGTTCAGTTAATAAATTTGATATTTACGCAGCACTGGGTGTACCTGAACTCTGGAGATATAACGGACAATATTTAAAATTTTATCAATTAGTACAGGGGCAATATGTTGAATCTAAGTTTAGTATTGCTTTTCCTGTAGTTTCAGTGAGCGATATAAGCAGATTTATTGAGCAGAGTAAAAGTATGGGAGAAATTACTTTACTGAAATCATTTCGGGCTTGGTTGAGGGAGAAATTAGGATAATTGGAGTAGTGATTATTTGTGTAACCACTACACTTATAAGCGTGCAGTAATTATAAGTCAATATTCATTGCTTGTACCATATGCCCTCTATTAGACCCATAAGGATTAAAATAAGATTATATTGAGCAAATACATTAACAATAATCATGCATCCGATATTAAAAGTAAATATTTCTGAACTAACTGTATCCGAACGCATACAACTTGCCGAAGATTTATGGGACAGTATTCTTGCCACACCAGATGAAGTTCCTCTAAACGATGAGCAAAAACGAGAATTAGATAGACGTTTGGAAATACATCGCCAAAACCCAAACCGAGGTTCAAGCTGGCAATCAGTCAAGCAAAGACTAGGTTTATCTGAATGAACTATCAGTTAATAATTAGTCCAGAAGCAGAACTCGATATTCAAGATGCTTTTGAATGGTATGAGCAACGCTATTCTGGATTAGGTTCGGAATTTGTACGTGCAGTTGATAGCTGTTTAGCTTTAATCGGACGTAACCCTCTAGCTTATTCTGTGGTGTATCGGCAAGCACGACGAGTATTAATACGTAGGTTTCCCTATGGTGTTATTTATGTTGTAGAAAAAAATGTCATCACTGTCATTGCTTGCTATCACGTCAAACGCAATCCTAAACAATGGCAAAACAGAAGTATTTGAACGCTTCTATTATCTCACCTTCAATTATTTTCACTATTCATAATTGACATTATAGAATTAGTCATTAGTAAGAGTATAAACAGAGCGATCGCCCTCAAAAACTCCCTCGACTCCCAAGCTGAAAAACCCATCTGGCACAATAGGAGGTAGTTCGGGATCGTAATAAATCCCCATATCAACGCCAAAAAACCAATCCATGCGGTTTGCCCACAGCCAAGCTAAGATGGCTTCTAGCAAGCCAGGAATCAAGTGTTGTAGTTGATTATCCACAGGTTCATCGTCAGAATCGGGCAGATCCTCGGCGGAGGGTAAGCAGTGCAATGGGTTGTAATTTAACATGATGGGTGCGTAGGTGTAGCCCGTCGTAGACATCGCAGACTCATAATATTGATAATATCTATCCACCTCTGACTTTTTCTTGCGATAATTCCCAAGGGGACGTAAAGAGAAGGGACGCGGGGATGAGGGAAATAGGGAGTGTGGAAACAATAACTCTTAACTCCTAACTCTTAACTCCTAACTCTTAACTCAGCACTGAGTACGGTAAAAGAGGTGTAGATGACACTCAAGCGGTTAATTTTAGTTTTCATTATGACGCCAATGGCAGTTCTATTGGCTGTTTTGTCTTTATTTGGTAGTTGGCAAGAACCTCAGTTTCAAAGCCGCTTAGAACTGTACCAAACTAATATCGCTCTACAAGCCCAAGCTTTACAATCAGAAAATACTAGCGATGACAATCTTCAGTCCATTCGAGGCGCGATACTTGGTGACCAACCCTTAGAAAGCGCTACAAAGCAGTATCAAGAAGCGCGTCAATCTGTTCAAACTAATTTGGACAAAGTTAACGACAAACTTGCACAGTTGCGCTCTCAATCGGAAATCGCTCCCACACCTCCTAAACCTCTGCCAGATGTTTCTCCTACTAATAAAACTTCTCAGCAAGCACAGCAGCAACAGTTACAAAAGTCTTTTCAGGAACTACAAAAATTACTAGCTGAATTAGACCTGCGACTGGGAATTTTACAAGCCGAGCAAGGACAGACAGATGCAGCCCTCAAAACTTGGAGCGAATTACAAAAGCGCTCAGATATCAATCCAGAATTCGGACAAACTGCTGCTGTATTAAGTGGGTTGTGGAGTAGTCCTCCCCGCTTGCTCCCCAATGCTCAACAACCGATTCAAAAAAACTTAGAAGGTTGGTTTAGCTCTACTGCTTTGGTTCGGCTATATCAACTCCAGCAGCGCCAAGAAGCTCTATCCGCAGTTCAAGCTGCACAACAACAAGCGGCTACTAGTGCAGTATTGAAGTTGGCAATTATTGGTACTATTC
The DNA here is from genome assembly GCF_014222165.1 of Nostoc sp. 2RC. Taxonomy (NCBI): domain Bacteria; kingdom Bacillati; phylum Cyanobacteriota; class Cyanophyceae; order Nostocales; family Nostocaceae; genus Nostoc; species Nostoc sp. 2RC. Next base: position 7,808 of record NZ_JACKZU010000029.1, on the reverse strand, counting down.
CCACTCTGGCGGCATTAATCGGTTTAATACTGTTAATTTTCTTGCTTGCTCAACGCTTACTCAAAGGCAAAGCTTCTTTACTAGCCCAAAATGCTGATTTAGCTTGGTCAACGCCTTGGGATGTAGAAACGATTTTGCAGGTTTTTGTCGTTGGCTTTTTCTTCATGGGACAACTTTTTGTACCCGCACTAATATCGCTGCTTCCTATTCCGCGTCCCTTCACTGATGTGCGACTCCAAGCTTTTTCGGTTTTAGTGAGTTATGTATTGGTAGCATCAGGAGCTTTGTTAGTACTGTATTTCTCTATTAAACGCTTTTTTCCATTACCAGAATTCTGGTTTCGCTTCCGTTTTCAAGATAAGTGGTTTTTGTGGGGACTAGGGGGCTATTGTGCTGCTTTACCCATAGTTGTGGTCGTATCTTTAATTAATCAACAACTTTGGCAAGGACAGGGTGGTAGCAATCCTCTATTGCAATTAGCTCTAGAAAGCCAAGATACTGTAGCACTTGGTATGTTTTTCTTTACAGCGGCCATCGCTGCTCCATTTTTTGAAGAACTTCTATTTCGCGGCTTTTTGTTACCTTCTCTGACTCGTTATTTACCAGTCTGGGCATCAATTCTTGTTAGTAGCTTGCTGTTTGCCATCGCTCACCTGAGCCTATCAGAAATTCTACCACTCACCGCATTGGGTATTGTCTTGGGTGTAGTCTACACGCGATCGCGCAATCTCCTCGCTCCCATACTCCTCCACAGTCTCTGGAATAGCGGGACATTATTAAGCCTCTTTATATTAGGTAGTAAATAACACAATAAATGTACGGTTGCGAAAAATGAAAATATCTGATTTTATCTGCATAGATAGCAACGATTTACTGGTTATAATTGGTTGTAAGCATAAATACTCACTAAAAGCTAAACAAAGGCAAAAGCAAATTAAATAATGCTCTGAACATAGACTACAAACTATCAAGCTAAGCATTTATTCTCATAGAGGTGATTTTAGCCATTTTCGAGATTTTAGTTGGCTTGGAGAGTCATTTGTGTCTGTAATAAATTAGATGACAAATCTTGTATCCACTTGTGCAAGTAGTGATTGATAACTAAACAGGAGTTACAATCTCGGATTTGTACTAGCTACACAACCAATATTCGTGATTGCTGCCGTCGTAAAATACTCCGGAAATAATACTGATGGATTTGTAAAAAGTGGTGTGCATAGCAGTTGTTTCTGATGATTAAGCTTAATTTCCATTGAGAATAAAGCACAATTGCTGCACCAGGATTTGCAATTAAATCCAGCAACAGCCCCCAACGAGCTACAAATTTTGAAGACATTTAATGTCCGATCTTGCCAAGGTCTTTTTGAGGCTAGAAGCACGGTAATTGTGGTTCTCGTTCTTGGTGTTTATTCATATTTGTAAAATTAATAATATATTTGTTTAGCAAATATATTTACTTTTACTCCTTTTATTACAATAAAGACTTTATTTTTATACCTCACTTAATTAAGGAGCAGCACTCATATGGCAAATCTCAATCCTAGCCATCCTACCAAACAACTTTTAGCTGGCTACTGTGGCATTATCCTGGGAGGATTTGGCGTTCATAAGTTTATTCTTGGATATGCCCCAGAAGGCTTTATCATGTTGGTGGTTTCCATAGTTGGCGGTTCTTTTACCTACGGCGTTGCCTTATTGGTTATGCAACTTGTAGGTTTAATAGAAGGCATGATTTACTTGAATAAATCCCCTGAACAATTTGTAAACACCTACTTTGTGAATAAGCAGGGTTGGTTCTAAACCGTGTCTACTTTGAAACCCTTAGTTTTTTGAAAATAGACTTTTATTTCCAAATCCTCAACTCCTATCTATTTAGGCTTCCCGGTTCCCTTTTGGAAAAGTCTAGTTCTTAACTTGTACAAAGTTGAGAAACTGATATTTTACACTTTAATTACTGTGTGAAATTACTTAAATGTTTCCACATTTAACGCAGCAAATATTTGTCTATTGACTGTTGACAGTTAACTGTGAACTGTCAACAGCTAAAAGTATGAAAATTATAATTTGACAATTTGTTACTGTGTGCTAACTATTAAACGTAAACATCTAATCTGGATAGTCTTATTGTTATTAGGCTTTGGCTATTTCAGTGCCATGTCTAATTTAGAAATTGACAATTTTTGGAAAAGCCTTATTGTCCTGATGCCAATACAAGTTGCTGCTATCATTTATGTGACTTATTTACGCTGGCGACGTGATTGACCCTCAGCACGCTAGGATAAATTAATAAATTTAATATGGTTGACGTTAAGTCGTAGTTCCATATTTCGCCTACGCTCGAATTAGAGACGCTTTTTAGTCAAGCGTTGAATTTTCGTAGCGAATCTAAACACTTGCCATGCAACTTGTTCCCAAAACTAAGGTAGACCGAGAATTTGCGCCAATTCTAGAAAAAGTTATTCTAGATGTCCAAGGTATGATGTGTGCTGGGTGTGTGAAAGCAGTAGAAAAACAGTTAACCCAGTATCCGGGAGTCAAAAGTGCCTGTGTGAACTTAGCGACAGAGGTAGCAGTTATAGAGTCAGAAGCAGGTACGGTAGATGCGGATGCACTGGCAAAGCAATTAACCACTGTAGGATTCCCGACTCAAGCGCGAAAAGCTGGCGGTACGCTAGCAGGGGAGACATCTAAATTAACAGACCAAGCAGAACGACAACGCCAACAAATGCACTCTTCACTGAGACAGTTGCTGATTGCTGCACTGTTGCTGGTGTTGTCGGCAAGTGGACATTTTGGTAATATTGGCGCTTCAGCATTACCAATATTGAATAACATCTGGTTCCACTGTGGACTGGCGACCATCGCCATACTCATTCCTGGCCGCGTGATTTTAGTTGATGGTTGGTTGGGGTGGCGGCGAAACGCACCTAACATGAACACCCTAGTGGGATTGGGAACCATAACAGCTTACATTGCCAGTTTAATCGCGTTGCTTTTTCCCCAAATGGGTTGGGAGTGCTTTTTTGACGAACCAGTAATGATGCTGGGTTTTATTTTATTAGGAAGGACATTAGAGCAACAAGCCAGGGGTAGGGCCGCCGCCGCATTTAGGAAATTGCTGGCACTCCAGCCATTGTTAGCGCGGTTGATTCCCAATCCAGAAAAAACAGGAGTCGGATCGGCCAGTGTAGAAATTCCCGCCGAACACGTGCGAGTTGGGGAATGGTTACAGGTGCTGCCTGGTGATAAGATCCCCGTTGATGGTGAAGTGGTAGCTGGTCAAACAACAGTAGATGAGTCGATGCTGACTGGGGAAGCAGTACCAGTGAGCAAGCAGCCGGGAGATTTAGTAACAGGCGGGACAATCAATCAATCAGGAGCGATCGCTATTCAAGCAACACGTGTCGGTAGCGATACAACTTTAGCTCAAATTGTTGCCCTGGTAGAAGCTGCCCAAACCCGCAAAGCCCCAGTACAAAAATTAGCAGATACAGTAGCAGGTTATTTTACCTACGGTGTATTGACAGCATCTGTATTAACATTCATCTTTTGGTACTTTTTTGGCACTCACATCTGGCCTGATGTCATCATCTCCGGTGGTATGGAAATGGCTCGCCACTCCCCACTGACTACAGAGGCGATGAATCACGTCTCTACCCACTCCCCCTTATTAATTAGCTTAAAGCTAGCGATCGCCGTTATGGTAGTGGCTTGTCCCTGCGCTTTGGGACTCGCCACACCAACAGCCATTCTTGTCGGTACTGGTATGGGGGCTGAACGCGGTCTGTTAATCAAAGGCGGCGATGTTTTACAAAAAGTACACCAGCTAAACACCATAGTTTTTGATAAAACCGGCACATTGACCACAGGTAAACCCGTAGTCACAGATTGTGTATTAATTGAAGAACTAGAGACTGGAAATCCCCAATCCATAATCCAACTAGCCGCAGCCGTAGAAAGCGGTACTCACCATCCCTTAGCAAAAGCGATTCAGCAAGAAGCACAGCGCCAAGAGTTATCAATTCCAGAAGCTGCGGACTTTCACACAGAACCAGGACTAGGGGTATCAGCAGTGGTAGAAGGCACAGTTGTGCTGTTGGGTAATTCCCACTGGTTGAGTTGGCATGGGATTGCCATGAGTGACACTGCACAACAGTTAGCAGAGGATTGGGCAACAGCAGGTAAAACAGTGGTTTTCGTGGCAGTTGGAGGAACTTTAGCCGGACTGATTGCTGTTTGCGATGGTCTCAGACCAGATGCCAAAACCACCGTAGATAAATTACGTTATATGGGCTTACGAGTAATGCTGCTCAGTGGCGATCGCCCAGAAGCAGCCAACGCCATAGCCAAAGAATTAGGATTAGATAGCGCCGATGTCATCGCAGGTGTCCCCCCCGCTAAAAAAGCCGCTGCAATACAGGCTCTTCAGTTAGAAGGGACGCGGGGACATGGAGACACAGGGACGCGGGGACATGGAGACACGGGGACGCGGGGACAAGGGGACACAGAGACGCGGGGACAAGGAGACCAGAAAAACTCCTCACTCCTCACTCCTCACTCCTCACTCCCTACTCCACATTCCCCACTCCCCACTCCCCACTCTTGTGTGGCAATGGTTGGCGATGGCATCAACGATGCTCCAGCTTTATCCCAAGCCGATGTCGGAATTGCTTTATACTCTGGGACAGATGTGGCAATGGAAACTGCTGAAATTGTGCTGATGCGCGATCGTCTAAACGATGTGGTCGAATCTATTCAACTCAGTCGCGCCACCTTCAACAAAATTCGCCAAAATCTGTTCTGGGCTTTTGCATATAATACTGTTGGTATTCCATTAGCAGCAGGTGTTTTACTCCCTAGTTTCGGTTTTGTTCTTCATCCATCGGGTGCTGCTGCGTTAATGGCTTTCAGTTCTGTTAGCGTCGTTACAAATTCAATATTACTAAGGCGTTTAGCTCATCATCCGTAAAAGCACTCTTGTGGGAAAAGGGAAAAGGGAAAAGGGAAAAGGTTAAAGGGGAAAGGGAAAATACCAAACCTTTTCACCTTTTTCCGACTTCTGTTAGAAGTCTAATGACTAATGAGGAGTAGAACAACCATGTTCTACTCTTTCAAGGTATTATGCAGTTTTAAAGCTGATTGAAATTGCCACCACAAACTACGGTGCGTGAGAATGGTAGGATACGATACTAAACAAATCTTGATTGATAAAAGTTCCACTGATTTTAGCAACGATTTGTCAATGGCAGCAGAAATCAATGAAAACCATCTACTGATTATTGAAGACGATCAAGGTCGCAAGGAATTTTCTTTAGAGCAGCCCGTCTATTCTATTGGTAGAGACCGCGAATGTAATATCCGCTTGATGTCGCAGTTTGTCTCCCGCCGTCATGCCACATTAGTGAGGTTGCCACGAGAGCATAACAGTCATAGCTATTATTACCGAATAGTAGATGGCGACGCCAAGGGAAAGCCTAGTTCCAACGGTTTGATGATTAATGGACGCAAGATGCCAGCCCACGATCTAAAAAATGAAGACGAGATCGTTTTTGGCCCTCAAGTACGTGCCATTTATTACCTCTTAAGAAACACTCAGCGTTTGGGGCAAACGGACTCAAGTGAGTACGACATTACATTAATAAACCCCGGTATGACTGAGGATTTAGAGGATTTGGGAGATTGAATTACAAACACTTTTAGTGGAGAGCCAATCAATAAAACTTTGGGAATCCCACAGCTTTATGCTGTGGGAAAATTAATAATTAGCATCAAAAGTTATCCAGCAAGAATTTCAATCAAATGCCAATGACGGCTACCTTCGATCGCCTGCTTGATGAATTCAAACATTTGTCGGCAGTAATTATCCACTTGCAGTGGCAATTCTTCATTTTTAATCACAATACTCATCCTGGTTTCTGTTTCAGTACTTTTTGATTTATCAATCAGTACTTCCACTGTGACTAATTTAGAAAAAGGAACACTACCAGGAAACTCACGAGCGATAATATAATCGCTTGTCTGGTATTGAACATCCAACTGACAGTCCTGTAGAAGTTCTACAAGTAACGGCTGGAGATGGTCACTAGGAACAGAAACAAGAAATGAACAGGTATAGCGACCCATAATAGCCCCATGCCTTGCAACACTCTGTCCATCTTATACCAAGCATGTGACCCAAGAGGACAACAGGAAGGGGAGACAAGGGATTTTCAATTCAATGCAAGTAAAAAAATATTCCATTGCTACTGTTGACGGTCAACGGTCAACAGTCAACAACCTGAACCAGAATAATTTATTTTTTGGAGTTTCCTTACTTTGCTGCCTTGTAACCTAAACTTAAAATTTGATAAAAAACTTTAAAATAAGGCTTTGGCAGAGGTAAAAAATGAAAGTAGCAATTACTGGAGCAACAGGATTTGTTGGTAGTCGTTTGATACAACGACTCCATCAGGAAGGCCACACAATACTGGTGTTAACTCGGAATACCACTTTTGCTCAAAAAGTTTTTCCATCTGGGGCTTTCCGTAATCTGGAAATTGTTGCTTATACTCCGACTCAATCGGGTTCTTGGCAAAGTGCCATCTCCCTTTGTGATGCGGTAGTTAATTTAGCAGGAGAACCCATCGGCGAGGGACGCTGGACACCAGAACGCAAGGAAGAAATCCTCAATAGTCGCAAGTTAGGCACACAAAAAATCGTGGAAGCGATAAGCAGTGCTAATCCAAAACCAACTGTGTTAGTTAATGCTTCCGCTATTGGTTACTACGGCACTAGCGAAACCGCTAGCTTTGATGAAACAAGTTTATCTGGTAACGATTTTCTCGCCGAAGTCTGTCAAGCCTGGGAAGCAGAAGCTAAAAAGGTAAAAGAAGCTGGTGTGCGCTTAGTAATTCTGCGTTTCGGTATTGTTTTAGGCAATGGCGGTGCTTTGGCTAAAATGATTCCACCATTTAAACTGTTTGCTGGCGGCCCTATTGGTAGCGGTCGTCAGTGGTTCTCTTGGATTCACGTAGACGACTTAGTTAACCTGATTCTCCAAGCTTTAACCAAACCAGAAATCGAAGGAGTGTATAATGCCACAGCCCCTAACCCAGTACGGATGACAGAATTAAGCCATTCTTTAGGAGAAGTGATGCATCGTCCTTCTTGGTTACCCGTTCCTGGTTTTGCCATCGAAGCCCTTTTAGGAGACGGCGCAATAGTAGTTTTAGAAGGTCAAAAAGTCTTACCCAAGCGTACCGTAGAAACAGGTTTCGAGTACCGTTATCCTAATTTAAAAGCAGCACTCAAAGAAATTGTTTTATAGGGATTGGGGATTGGGGAGATGGGGAGATGAGGAGAAAGATTGCTCCTTGTCTTGCTTGTCCCCCTTGTCCCCCTTGTCTCCCATACCCAGTTCGTGATTATTGACTAGAAGAGAAAAATTTTTTAGATACCCAATTGATAATAGCGCTGAGGATAGCACCGCCCATCAGGATACCAATTGCCGGGTTAAATAAGGGTTGCCATAATTGATGCCATAAATCTAAACCCAGGTTGATTCCCGCAGCATCGCCAACCGCCGCGATCGCTAACCAACCAAAGCCAAACAAAACTAAAAACACATCTGCTACTAAAATCAGGTTTAGCCAATTTAACAACTTATCTTTCATGATGGGATTGGGGCATTGGGCATTGGGTATTGGGTATTGGGCATTGGGCATTGGGCATTGGGCATTGGGCATTAGCCAAACAGGGCATTGGACGTGTTAACTGATGACTGAGGAATTCACAGTTGAAAGTTATTCTACTCCTGCCTCACCATGCCC
>NZ_JACKZU010000299.1:0-10247 GCF_014222165.1 Nostoc sp. 2RC | reverse complement strand
TGCCCCGTGCCCCATACCCCATTCTCTATTCTTCAAACAGCCATTTTTTCACTTTTCTCAAATTCTCCCAGTCTGGTTTCCTATTTAAACCGTCTTCAATACTATTTTTTATTTCATCAGCCCATTCTTGGTTGACAAAAATTAATTGTTGTGCAAAGTCTATGTGTTCCCGCAAACCTTTTTGACCTGTTTCCAGCATTGCTAGAGCAAGATTAATCCTCCCTTGTGGGTCTTGTGGATTTAACTTGACTGCTTTGTTTGCAGCTTTGTAAGCCAGGTTGGGTTTGTTGTTGAGTAGATATAACCACGCTAAACAAATCCAAGCTGAACTAGTTCTGGGAGCGCGATCGCACACTTCTTTAAACACAGGAATTAAAGATTCTACTGGCTCTCCAGCTTTATAACGTTCTAAACCTGTGTCAAACAGGGATTCAACTGTTTGAGTCATACTAAATTAGTCAATATTCATTAGTCATTGGTCATTGGTCATTTGCTTTGGACAAAGCGCAAAGTCTGGGTGCCGGCTTCCGGCGAACAGAACTTTGTAAGAGAGGACAAATGACAACTAAACAATATTACACCCCGAATGACTTACCGCAACCGCAAGTTTGGCTAGCATTGGGGTTAGTGAATTGGAAGCCGCCGCCAATCATGGCATCGCTGTAATCGAGCATTAAGCCGTAGAGATATAATAGACTTTTGCGATCGCAAACAATTTGGAAGCCATCATAATCGAAAACTTCATCCTGAGGGCCGATCTTACTGGCGTCTTCAAAGTCCATCATGTAAGACATCCCAGAGCAGCCACCTTGACGTACTCCTACCCGCAGGCATAAGTCTTTGCCTTGCCTTTCCTGGAGAAATTTTACCTGGCGCAATGCGGCTTCGCTCAGCAGAATTCCGCGTTGTTGTGCCTGAGTTGCTTGTGTCATTTGCTTTTCAACTCCTTAATTATTCCAAGTGTCACCTGTGTAGGCTTGTTATTGCCTCTGGATTACTCTTGGTGTTTTTGTATCCATTCTAGCGGCATAGATGTCGCTAAGTGCCAAATTGTAAACACTCCGTCAAAAGCGGCGAAAGATTTTTATTCTAGAATTGAGAGACTCACTGTATCTTACCGATTTGTATTTTTGGAGTTCAAGCCTTTTGGCAGCCACAGATGCGACCACTCTTGTGATGCAGCCATGAAAATTCAATCCGAGGCTAGCCATCCCCAAAAGTTTACTTCCTAAATTGCTTCTTTTGATTAAGTTACTCTATGACAAGTTTTAATCGCTCTACCAGTCGTCGGTTGAAGAAATTAACTCAAATTCCTTCTGTATGGGAGGGCGATCGTCGTCCGTTATCGTCACCAAGCCAGCATTCAGACTCAGAAGCTAAGGGAGAATGCATTCTTTGGGTAGATTACTCCCAAGGTATTGTCCGGGGTATGGATGTGGTAGCTTCAGATATCGGCCCGGAAGCAATAGTTCGCACTTTGATGCGAGCAATGGAACATCCCCACAGTCCGGCAAAACCCGCCAGACCCCAACGAATTGTAGTCAAAGACCGCGAAATCCAATTTTACCTGCGAGGGGTGCTACAAGATTTGGATATCGCCATTGACTACGCACCAGAATTACCTTTAATTGACGAGTTGTTTCGCGGGTTTGCTGATATCCTGGATAGTCAAACCCCCGACTTACCTCCACAATACGCACAAATTTTGCGAGAGAAAGCTTTTGCAATTTGGCAAGCCGCACCTTGGGAATTTTTGGAAGAACAACAAATTCTATCAATAGAAATTAATAAGTGGGATGTTGGTACGCTCTACGCTTCCATTATGGGAATGCTGGGAATGGAGTATGGGATTTTATTTTATCGCTCAGAAGAATCTCTCAAGCGGTTTCGAGCGGCAGTTTTAAAAGATGAAGAATCAAAAGAACGTCTAGAAGAAGCTTTTCTCAAACAAGATTGTTTGTTTCTCACTTTTGAAAGTGCTGACGAAATCGACGAAGATGAGGATGATATCGATGATTTGGCAGATTTGCCACTTTCAGATATTGACCCCACTTTCGGTAATATCCACCCTTTAGAAGGACTGCGTTCTGTTTTGTATGATGAGGAAGCACTGGTAATTTATGTTGCCATTGAAAGCTTGAGCCGCTTTCTTCGCGACCACCGACGCCAGTTGCATTCTGAAACCTTCCCTTCCCTTAGCCGTCGCTATCGCATTTCTCCCCCACAATCTGAAGAATCAACTAAATCTGTGGCTGTGACAGTCTCTACCATGCCAGAGTTAGCAGCAGAATTAGAAGAAATGGCTGGCTTTGGTGTTGAGGATGAAGAATTTGACAATCTTGGGTCTGAAAACTTTCGCTCGTTACAAGATGATTTGATTCCCGAAGATTCTTTCCTCAGTTTAGGTGTGGTCTCCTGGGAGATGTTGGAGTATCTGCATAAAGGTGTCAACTATCATAAGGCTGGTGAAATCAAACAAGTGGGCGATGGTTTACCGGTGATTTTAATTCAAACTTCTCGACCCAAGGCTAAAACTGTAATTGAAAGAATTGAAGCAGCAGGTGGACTCAAAGCAATTTGCTTTAATCCAGGTGCCGACCCCTTTGATGGCGATCGCTACGACCTGGGTTTATTGCAAACTCAAAATGGTGAATTATTTCTCTTTGGTGAATTTTTGGATGAAGATCCAATTCATGTAGAAGCCCGGAAAAAATGGAATCAGCGTTGTAAAAATACAAAGGGATACTGCGGTTTAATCATTGCCAAAGGACTCACTGGAGCTTCCCGCGGCAATCCTCAATTACGAGATATGATGGCTTTGTTTGAAGCGCGATCGCTCTCACCTAAAGATTTGGGCATTGGCACTCTCCAACTCATGCCTGAACTTAAATTTGAATAGTTGCACTTTTGGCCATAAAAGTGAAGTAGGGAATCAGGAGTCGGGAGTGGGAAAACCTTTGCCGCTCACAAGGCACGGGGTTTCAACCTAACAAAGCGATACAAGAATGGGGAGTCGTGACCCTACTTTCTACTCCCTACTGCCTGATTTTAACGATCGGGACTTACGCAAAAATAACGTAATTGGGTCATTACGAGCGATAGCGTACTCCTACACAGAAGCAAGCTACGCACAGCGTCTCGTAGAGAAGTAATCCCCCCTGACGCTGGGATTGCTTCCCTACACTCCGTTTCGGTCGCAATGACAATATCGGCGTTGCGTAAGTCCTAATGATAAATATTCATACCGACTTACTTATGGGTTTTTAAATTAGTTGATGATAAGTAGCTCAACCTAAAAAAACCTAAGATGTGGATGTAAATAAATGTCGGGTGTGTTGTGGCGTAGGCTAACGCACCTTGATAGATTCTACTATATCAATTGAGGTGCGTTGCTATCATTTTATGTTTAATTAAGTTGACCTAGTTATTTTAATCAACACTATTTATAAATAGTCTTTCGTTGAATTAAACCTATAGTAATCCTATATCATTTGTGAATATATAGTAAATTTGTCAATTGTTTTTTCTCTTGCCTGTTGCTTATTCCCTTTTTTCTATTTTCATGAGTACTTTAATAACTCATTTAGGATTGCCATAGCTGATGACTGTAGATATGGAAATCTTTTTTATATGTTTCGATCTGAATTTCTTAATTATGTATTGATATTATTAAGCCAAAGCCCACAATTATATATTTATTATAAAGAATATCAAATAGGATTTTTGTCTAAATAAAGATTACTTAAAGTGCGTATATTACAGCTATAATAGGCACAATACCGAAAAAGAGATATGAAATGTAAAATCGTTGTTTATAAGTATACTTGCTTTTAAATAATGATTTATTTTCTCATCTTTTTGTTGGTAATCATTTTTATTTTAGTTTAATTATGACCAAAAATTTACTCACCCACCAATATGTAAGAAAATAATTGCCTACAAACAATTTCTAATACCTTCAGATAGATGAAAATAACAAAGACAAAAATAATTTGTTGTTCTGTCAGCAAATTATATCGTTAGAGGGAAGAGAAAAAATATCCAAAAATTCATCGTATCTTTACGGGGAGTTAATGTAAAAGGATGAAACAAAACTAAAATATTATTAGAGACAACACTCAAATAACATCACATTTTGATAGCTAATTAATCTGTGTAATATTACAGATAATGTTGTTAAAATTTATCAGCAAATCTGGGATATTTACACCGCAGATTTTTTAACTACAAAATTCATCGAACAAATAAATCAGTTCGATGACCAAAAACCAAAACCTATAAAGCTGGAAGTAAATATTAGGTGATTAGTTACAGTCATCAGTGTAAATGGGCGTTTGGTCTAGAGCGATCGCTTATTTACCTATTTTTTGAGTAAGCTTTCGCTAGTTATATATACCATTGCAACCAACATCAAGGTCAGCATTGAGGCACCAAAATGATTCTCCAGCTGGAGTTTCAGGTGTCATACCAGATGTTATCTCCAAGGACATTGGATAAACTTGGCTAAAACACAACCTCAAATGCTTTGCCTGGAAAATAGCTTTGGAAATCTTGATTGAGTCAATAGTAGATATCTCAAATTCACTATTGAAAATCTCACGGTCAGGGTTTACTCATGCTGTTACTGGAGTTTTTATTTCCAAAAGCAAGTATGTGCTTTTTATGCTGTCACAATGGTAACAAAAACTGTAGTTTTTTGATTTGTTTAGAAAATGATGAAACCTTTGACAAAACCAACAATCTTAATATTAATGGTATTACTTGTTTCATGACACAAACTCTGGTAATCTTATCGTTTTCCTCTTTAGTTAGACCTTTTTCGATGGTGTAAATATACAGCAAATAGCATGATAATGACAAATAAAAAATGGGCCGTAAAACGTATAACTGTTAACCTTGCAACACAGGAAGCAGAAAAACTAGAAAAATATTGTCAGCAAACAGGTAGACCTGCAACTGATGTCATTCGCGAACTGATTAGAAGTTTGCCTATGTCTGATGAAGGCAAAGATGGAAATAGGTAAGAAAGTGCTTTTACGACTTACCAGATAACTGTTTTGCCACCAAAAAAATAACTGCGATCCTTTTTTGAGTCCACTGCAATGGACAAAAGTTTCTCTAATCGATACAGGCGCGTTTTTCTCGCGTCTGGTCATTTGCTGAGACTAAAAGGAGTAATCAAAGATCTTTTAGTATTGACATCGCCTAGCCTGAATATGTTGGTGAGTTGATATTAAGTAGCAAATTCCGACGCCAACCCAGTTACAATCTGTAAAGAAACTGAAAAGGAACGACGGAATGCGTGTTGCAATTGTAGGTGCGGGACTGGCTGGGCTAGCAACCGCAGTTGATCTAGCCGATGCTGGTTGTGAAGTACAGATTTTTGAGTCTCGTCCGTTTGTGGGTGGTAAAGTTGGTAGTTGGGTTGATGGAGATGGCAACCATTTAGAAATGGGGTTGCATGTATTTTTTGGGTGCTACTACCAATTATTTGATTTGATGAAGAAAGTGGGGGTATTAGAAAACTTACGCCTCAAAGAGCATACCCACACTTTTGTTAACAAAGGAGGCGGGACTGGTGCTTTAGATTTTCGCTTTATTACAGGTGCGCCTTTTAATGGATTAAAAGCATTTTTTACTACTTCTCAATTATCATTGCAGGATAAATTGCAAAATGCCATCGCCTTGGGAACTAGTCCGATTGTTCGTGGCTTAGTTGACTTTAATGGGGCGATGAGAACCATCCGCAATTTGGATAAAATTAGCTTTGCCGATTGGTTCCGCAGTCATGGTGGCAGTAAGGGTAGCATCAAACGCTTATGGAATCCCATCGCTTACGCATTGGGATTTATTGATTGCGAAAACATTTCTGCCCGTTGTATGTTAACAATATTCCAGTTATTTGCAGTCAGAACTGAAGCTTCAGTGCTGCGAATGCTCGAAGGTTCCCCAGCTGAGTATTTGCACAAGCCGATTCTGGAATATCTGGAAGCTAGAGGCACTAAAGTTTATACCCGTCGGCAAGTGCGGGAAATTCAGTTTACAGAAACAGACGAACAAACAAGCGTTACAGGCATAATAGTAGCCCAAGGTGATACAGTAGAAACTATCACTGCTGATGCTTATGTATTTGCCTGTGATGTTCCAGGTATTCAGCGAATCCTACCCCAAGAATGGCGTAAATGGTCAGAATTTGACAATATTTACAAACTCGATGCAGTGCCAGTGGCAACAGTGCAATTACGCTTCGATGGGTGGGTGACAGAACTCAAGAATGCAGAAAACCGTAAACAGTTAAATCAAGCGGCTGGAATAGATAATTTACTTTACACAGCCGATGCAGACTTTTCTTGTTTTGCGGATTTAGCGTTGACTAGCCCTGCCGATTATTATCGCCCAGGACAGGGATCTTTATTACAGTTAGTACTGACACCAGGAGATCCCTTTATTGGACAAAGTAATGAAGCGATCGCTCAACATGTCCTCAAGCAAGTCCACGAACTTTTTCCCTCATCGCGGGAGTTAAATATGACTTGGTACAGCGTGGTAAAACTTGCTCAGTCTCTTTATCGAGAAGCACCAGGAATGGATGTGTATCGTCCCAACCAAAAAACCCCAGTGCATAACTTCTTCCTTGCAGGAAGTTACACGCAGCAAGATTACATTGACAGTATGGAAGGTGCTACCATTTCTGGACGGCGTGCAGCAAAAGTGATTTTGGAGACTTTGAAAAATTGACATAGACACCCACTGGCTTTTGTCAAACAGTAGACGCCAAGGAATAAAAAATCATGTCAGATTGGTTAGAACATACTGTGCAAATAGAAGTAGAAGCTCCCATAGATTTAGTATGGAGCCTCTGGTCTGATTTAGAACAAATGCCGCGATGGATGAAGTGGATTGATTCAGTGAAGATTCCGCCAGATAATCCAGATATATCTCTGTGGAAATTGAGTAGTAATGGTTTGGAATTTACTTGGAAATCTCGAATTTTGAAAGTAATTCCCAACCAAATTATTCAATGGGAATCCATTGATGGGTTGCCGAATCAGGGAGCGATTCGTTTTTACGATCGCCATAGTAGTACTATCGTCAAAATGACTATTTCCTACGCTATCCCTGGCATTATTGGCAAAATTATGGATAACTTATTTTTGGGACGGATAGTTGAATCAACAATTCAAGCAGATTTGGAAAGGTTTAGACAATACGCCTTAAATATTAAAGGTAATTGATACAAATAGAAATACAGGTAGTAGGAAAGAAAGTGCAAAAGTTTCTTACTGCCTGATAGGAAAAATGCATTTTTTAAGGGTTGTACTGAATAGGAACGCGTAGAGTTATAGCTTGGTCGTAACTTTGCTCACTCAATGCAAACTTTAATTCTGAATAGTTTTAATGGCTAATACTAGCCTGGAAAACAGTGTTCACATTTATTGAGTGTATAATATCCAATGAACTCATCGGTGTCATACCAATAGAGAGGAATTTCTGTACCGTCGGGAAAAATGTGAATTGGGCTATCATCGTCTAAATTATAAATACCATAGAACTCTTCTAAATTTGCGTATGTCAGGTTGTGAAGGCCACGGAAATTACTGAGACCAACGAGATGTAATTCCTTGCTTAGTGGATTAAGGATGTAGTTGTAGCCATCATCTAGAAACTCTTGGTATTGTTGTATATTTTTCGATACCCTGTCTCTAGCAAATCTACGTACAATATTTGCAACTCTCGGATTTGACATATTAACTATTAGCTGTTGTTACGAGAATATTCCTAGTCCCTAACTATAGAAATTTTTTAAATGTAAAAAACCAGTAATAATACGTAAAAATAGTATTTCAACCAAAATAACCTGAGATTGATCGCGCAAATTGAGCAGTATTGGTCATTAGCTAGTAAAGTGCGTTACTACACTCTACTTACTGTTGGTTCTGGAAGTGGTTCGCCTACAGTTTCGTAAGCAATAATTAGAGAGTCTAAGGCTTCAATTCCATTTAGTACTGCTGATTCGTAAGTATCTTCATGAGTCCGCCAGCGTTATCCTGGGAAATCAGGAAAGCCTACCAAAAAACAATTATCTTCTTCAGACCATTGAATAAGCATTTGATACTTCAGCTTACTCACCTTGTTTGTTTTTTTCTACTTCTTTATCTGACTTTCTGCACTTATACCAATTCTCTGTCAACTTGCTCTGAATAATTAATCTAAGTTATCTCTTCCTTTGTGTCCTTTGCGTCCTTTGCGGTTCGTTTAAAAAATATTAGGTGCATCTTCATAGAGAGTTGGTATTAGAGAGTTAAAAACTACCAACTTGGGTCGCTAAACAAATTAATCGTTAATTCTTCGCGTGGTGGTATCGCAGTGATACAGGCGCGGATGTTCTCTCCATCTTCTAATTCCACAGTGCAAGCGTAACAAGACCCCATCAGACAACCAGTAGGAATAAATACTCCAGCCCGGTCTGCTACATCCAAGAGAGCTTCTCCCACTTCGGCGTCTACTGTGACATCATCTGGTAGAAATCGGACACGAACAATCATTAATCTTACGCTTTTGATTTAGGGCGTGTCATTTGTCATTTATCCTTTGTCTAAAGCAAATGACCAATGACCAATGACATTTCAAAGCATTTTAGCTTAAGACAAAAACGGAGTTAAGTCTAAATGGTTTTCAACTTCACCAGCTAGAGAATCTAAAATTTGCTCTCGTTGTTCCCGGTAGTTAGCAACACCAGTGGGCAGAGATTTTAAACCCCGTTGTTGACGGAGGCGATTTAACCAAGCCCGTCGCCAAGGGCCGTTATCAAAAATTCCGTGGAGGTAAGTACCCCAGACTGACTGACAATTATCTACTAACCCTAAGTTAATATCGTCAAATAGCGCATGGTAAGATTGGCTATCTATTCCTTGCTGTTCAATGCGCGATCGCCCTTGATGAATCTCAAAGCCATTGACTGGCAAGCCCAACTGGGGGTAATTCGAGCTAACCTGTCGCTGGCGGGCAATTTTTTGTCCTGTAATTACAGTTCTGATTGGTAAAAGATTTAACCCTTGATATCTACCAGCTTGTCCTTCTATTCCTTCTGGGTCGGCTATGATTTGTCCCAGCATTTGATATCCGCCGCAGATGCCTAAAACTGTTCCCCCAGAAGCGGCGTAATGTTGAATCGCTTCTGCCATACCGCTTTTTTGTAGTAGTAGCAAATCAGCAATTGTGGTTTTTGTACCTGGGATTATTACTGCATCTGGATGTCCTAAATCTTGCTTGGGACTAATAAATTTTACTGAAACTGAGCTTTCAGATTCTAGAGGGTCAAAATCAGTGAAGTTAGCAATTCTGGGTAAACGAATAACTGCTATGTTGAGATCGGCTTGAACTTTGGTTGATTGACGTTCTAGCAAATCAAGGGAATCTTCCGCCGGAAATACTTCTTGTAAGTAGGGTATAACGCCAACAACGGGAATACCCGTACGTTCTTCCAACCATTTTATTCCTGGTTCTAGGAGCGATCGCTGTCCTCGAAACTTATTAATTACTACACCTTTAATTAAAGCCCGTTCATCCGGTTCCAATAATTCTAAAGTGCCTACCACATGGGCAAAAGCGCCACCCCTGTCAATATCAACTACCAGTAGAGTTGGCGCATTCAAATATTTTGCTACCCGCATATTCGTTAAATCGCGGTGCTTGAGGTTAATTTCCGCTGGACTACCAGCACCTTCACAAACCAGCAAGTCAAATTCTGTTCCCAAATGCTGTAGCGATTCTTCAATTGCCCGCCACCCCAGGTCAAAATATTGTTCATAGTAATCTGCGGCAGCGACTTTACCCACTGGTCTACCTTTGATAATTACTTGCGAAGTCATATCCCCTTGGGGTTTAAGTAAAATCGGGTTCATTTCCACCCAAGGTACAACTCCCGCCGCCCAAGCTTGCACTGCTTGGGCATAGCCAATTTCTCCTCCACTGGCAGTGACATAAGCATTTAAAGCCATATTTTGACCTTTAAAGGGAGCCACTCGCCAACCACGCCGCGATAAAATTCGACAAATAGCTGCACTTAAGAGTGATTTCCCTGCGTGGGATGTTGTCCCCACCACCATAATTGATTTCATAGTCACTATCAGGTTTTTATTAATATATAAGGTGAAATTTTAGGGGCATGGGGACTGAGGAGTTAGGGGAAAGGGGAAAGGTTAAAGGGTAAAGGGAAAAGGGATAAATTTAACCTTTCCCCCTTA
>NZ_JACKZU010000298.1:0-10269 GCF_014222165.1 Nostoc sp. 2RC | reverse complement strand
GTATAAGAGTTTAATGTAAATTATACGTATAGAATCTCCAAAAAAGATTGTATTTGGGTGCTTAAAAAGCCAATCAATATTATAAGCTAGCTGTATAAAATATTTAAAATTAGTATCTGTAAATTGTAAAGAGTTACTTGCCTGAAGAGTTACTGCTTTTTCTGCTAATATGAATCCAGTTCTGTAAGAAGATGCTCTTACCTCAATTTTTTGTAGAAGAATGTTATGTATTAGACAAATTTCTAACCCAGGAGCTTGATGTATACGATGCCAATAACACTCACCAAACTGCTTTTTATCTTCAAGCATACATTGGGAACAAAAATATAAATAATTTTTCTTTTCGTTTTTTTTAGAAATAAAAATCATCGATTTTAAAGGAATTTTTGGACTATTTTGTTTCATTGCATCTCGAACCATATTAATTAAATATGGTGGACAAAATGCACTATAAAATGAGAATAAAGTATGCTCATCAATTAAGCGATCTGCTGTGTAATGATTTGCTGGAGGTAAAGATGTAATCAAATAATCTAACCTAGTAGCTAAGTATAGATATACAAAAGGAGATGTAGAATAACAACTTTTTCCAAAAAGTTCTTGGTATAGGTATATTTTATGTTTATAACTCATTCGTTCAGAGTACCGCGCACAAACACTGTAAAATAATTCATCGGGATAAGGATCTGGAAACCAACCAAGCATTTTTCTACATCCTATAATTGGTACTCACTAACAGATTTTATATAACCTGCTTGCTTGAGAGCTTCATAGGCTGAAATTCCTGTTGAAGCTTTTTTAGCTACTATTTCTGGTAAAGTATCTTTTGAGTCAGTCTGTTTATTACTTCTCCTTGATTTATGAGTAGCTTTAATAATAATTGAAGTAGAGCTTATCTCTTCTTCTTTTGGTAGCTTTGAGTTTCCTAACTCTGATGATTCATGTAAGGTTTCAGTTTGCTTAATTTCTTGTGATTGACTAATCTTTGAATTAGATTTATCTTCACCAATCACACTAGATGAATCTTCATTTGCTAAACTCTTTATTCCTTCTTCTATAAAAGGTTCGAGATCAATTGGCTTAACATCCTCACAATCCATGAGCAGTCTCAGTCTTTTGTCGGCATCTGTCTCTTTCAAGGCATTCAGAACTTTTGTTGCAGTACGAAGACAATCTTTTGCAACTGACTTAATGATTGAAGTTGTAATTCTCTCTTTACCACTCGATATGGCTCGTAGTTGCGCCAGCATATAAAGCTTGGCAGCAAAATCTGTAATACCTTGGCATTCGTAATAAAGGGTGTGGCTTAACTCTGGTGTCAGTGGAGAGGCTATTTGTAAATATTGGTATCGCCAGAGAGATTTGACAAAAGTTTGCCAAGTTTCGTCCTCTTTCATTGTGTCCCAAACAAAATCTCCTTGACCTGTCCCCCGCCGTATCTGGCGAAACTCACTGCTTAAAACAGACCAAGCTTTATAAGTTCCCACCAAAATAACTGGCAGCCCAATGGTGTTAATTAGTTGTACAAAAAAGTTGAGCATTTTTTCGGAGCCACCACTTTTAGCTGAGCTAAGATTTTGGATTTCATCAATCACAAGCATTCCCAATGACTGGATTGATGCGACACGCGCCATATTAGGAATCATGTCATCTACGGTTTGGCGTCCTTTGGTATAGCTTGTGTAGTATTGTGTTCCCAATAGGTCATCAACCGCTTGGAAAAAGTTGATACAAAGACCTTTGATTGAACCATCATGAGGACAGTCAAGTTTTAGCCACACTATTTGTCTTAAAGTCAAGTTTTTATTAAGATAACGGCTGTGATTAATAATTTGCGGATAAAGCAACAGTATTTCTTCTACTCCAGTACTCTTGCCAATACCACTAAGCCCAATGATTGTCATGCTCTTTGCTCTTGAGCGTGAGGATCTAGGTACGAATCTATTGGGGTCAATTAAATCCAGTGAACGCTTAGTATTTTGCCAAAATTCTGGCAATATAGGATTTCTAGCTTGATAGCCTAACCTAATAATGCGCGAAATCCGCTGTTCTAAATCAATATGAACACCAAGGGGTGTAAAAAATTCTAGAGTATCTTGGATATGATGATAGCGTAAGTGAGCAGGCTGATTACGTATGTCTTCGCTGTAATGTGGAAACTTAGCCAGACCTTTTGCTGTCTCTGATTTCGTCAGAATTTTTGGTAAAGCTTCAATAAGTGGGTTACCACGATATTTGGGAATTTCTGGATCGGAATATATTGCATTAATTTCTTGTCCTGTGAATACTAAAAATCGAGGTTTATACATTTCATCATCGTTCATTTTTCCACATTCCTTCGATCACTTCATTTAACATTTCAATTTCTTCTGGTGCTGGTACATAGCCTTCATCAGCTTCTTGATACTGATTATTAACTTGTATTCTAGGCACTGTTTCTGGCTGTTCAGCAGTATTTTCAGACCTTAAATCACGAGCATTTTTATTTTGTTCATAATCTTTTTCAGCTTTTCGACTATTTATCATTCCTTTAACAAGAGACTGTTTAGACTTACCTTGACGAGCTTTTTCGGTTTTTTCTGTTGCATCTGTTTTAGACTTTTCCAGATAAGCATTCAACTCAGCTTTTGCCTGTCTTCGATTGTGTTGAGTATTTTGTTGTGCAAAGTTTTGCTCAGCAAAGTGATCCATAATTTCTTCTAGATTGCTGTCCAAAAAGGTTTTTGAAGCAGGAAGCATTTCACAAACTTCCATACGTTTCCCACCATCGACAAGCATATAGATTACCAAAGGCTTTCGAGGATCGTAAACAACTGGAACTTTCCAATTACCTTGAATTCCAGCCTTGATAAACCATTGCTCCCTCATAGCAGATTCACAGGTGTAACGCATACGGTTATGTAAATTAACCTCTTTGGCTCGGAAGCAAATCCCACGACGAGTAACGGTAGCATCTGCTCTGTGTAAAAGATTTAAACGAATAATTTCAAGTGTCTCCTGACGAGGACGACCGTGATTACGGATTCCCCATTCCCACAACTCCGATGGAAAAGGTTGCACACGATCTTCAATCATGTCCTTTGTCATAGGATACTCACTTAAATAGTGGTAATTATTGTAGTAAAGGATGAGCCGGATCATAATTGCTCGAAATTCATCGAGGGTATAAATAGCATCTAGTCGATAATCTTGCTCGCCTCTTTCCTTTGGTTTATGTACTGCTCCTGGTTGAAAATAAATAACCTCATCGTTAATTAAGCGGAACATCCTCTCTACAACAGGCTTCCAGTCGGGACGGTATGGTGGTGTGGGTGAGATTTCTATACCAAGACTTTTGAGTGCTTGTCTAGCATTACCGCTCAAGTATTCGGTGCCACGGTCGGTTTGAAGTAATTTACAAAGATGGTTACAAGGCCAATCTTCTGTTGTAATCGTGATACCAAATTCCTGGCAAAACTTGGCTTTATCTGTAGTTGCATTTTCCAGAGCTAGAGAAGCACCTAACCAACTTGGCCCTTCAAGAGCCGCGCTAAACCCTACAATACTTCGGGAAAATATATCTACAACTAAGTAGAGAACAGGTCGTCCAATTATGCGACTTCTGTCTAAAGAACTAACTAAGTGAATATCAGCTATTGTAGAGTCAATTTGCCAGAGCGCACCTGGAAAAGCAGCCATGTCAGTTGAGTTACCGAGTAGCTCTCGATAGCCGAGGTTAAATTTACGCTCACCTTCACGAGATATGAGTGATTTTTTAAGATCGCGGTCTTTATAATACCAATATTGAAACTGTCTCAAAGTAGGACATTGTTCAGGAGGTAAAAAAAGAGGAACTTCATTTCCATCTTTTTGTTTTATTTTTACAGAAAAACAATCCTCCAACATTTTCTGGTAAGCATCTTTGAGCGTTAATCCCTTCTTTTCATGATATTTTTTGCCACTTTGAACAATAATTAACCGTATATCTTCATTTATATTAATACCAGGAGGTTCACCTTTTAACTTAGTTCTTTTACTAGGAGCGCCTAGTTTTTTAGTGCTATTCCGTTTTTTCCCTTTTCCGCCACAATAATCATAATTGGGTAGAAGTGCATTTAGTTTTTGCCCTCTTTGCCAGTAGGAGCGCAATAATTGGTAAATTGTTGGCTTATTACTTCCTGTCAGTTCTATTGCCTGCTTAACTAGTAAACCTCGCTCGGAAGGAAAGAATGCTTTATATCCACTTTCAATAATTAAAGCGATTTTGTTCCACGCATTATCTCTAAAATTACGGTGGGTTTCAGGAATTAAATCTTCAGGACGATATAGATATGCATAGGGGTCAGTATCCAAAATAGAAGCTTTTTGTTCAGCTAATGCTGCTTCAATTTCTTCAACTCTGCGTAAAACTGGAAATGCTTTAGAATTATTCAGATCGATTGTGACTACATCTATTCCAGATGGGTCAATCCACAGTAGTCTGATAACGGTAAAAAGATTACTATCTTCATTCTGTAGTTCAATTAGCATATTCTCACATAAATTCATTTAGCAGCTCTTATTTGTTTCATATTCAAGGGAAGGAGTAGCCAAAAGTGCTAATTTCTTTCTAAATTGAGTTTGTAGCGGTTGGTTCATATCAATGAGCCATTTACGATTAGCGATTAGATGGCGAGCAACCGCAAGGCTACTGCCTGCTTCCAAGACAAGTCGCTCATCGCACTGAGCAGCTAAGTGACTTAGTGAAACCTCTCCCTGAATTACACCTTTAGCGAGTACGGCTGTAATTTGCCTAATATTTATTTCTGAAAGAGGTGAAAGGTTTTTAATAAAAAAGTAGTTGTGTAAAAATTCAATATTTTTAACCAACACCTCTGGAATATCTTGTTCAGTCACTATGCCCCAGTTGATTTTCCGGGACTCCCAATAACGACGTTCAATCTCAAACTTTTCCAGAACTCGCTGATTTTGTAATTGCCCTGAAGGCTTAACTGTTCTAGCTTGATCGATAATTCCTATACCTGTAGTTCCTGGAATAGTTACAACAAAGTCTGTGGTCATCACGTTAGGTTCCCCAGTATTCGGGTTGACTGGGTGCTGGTAACCACACTGTTTAGCAATATCTAAGGTTTCTTCGAATTCTAAAGGAAACTGCTCTCGGATGTCGATAATAATAGGCGACCATTCGAGTGCGTAAAAATAACGAAACTCACTCATGCTAAACAAGTGGTGTTCTCTTCGAGTTTTCCAACCCAAGCCTTGGACAGAAAAACCTTGAGAAGGAAAGTCTGTTATCCAAATTGCTGGTTTGTAATCAATACCACGACCTTGACCACAGCCCTCATTTAGCCGCTTGCTAACGTCCTTCCGATTTCTTTTTGCCATTGCACTGAAGCATCTAACAGTATTTAGAATATGTGTGTTAATGCGTATATTCTATATCTAGAATATACGCATTAACGTGTATTTTCTAATAAAAAATTTTAAATTTATTTGCAATTTATATAGGTGTGTAAACTGTGCGCTAGCTCTTATCATTGAGACAAAGTAGTATGTAAGTTTTTTGAGAGTGAGCGCGGCTAATGCCAAAAGGAAGTAAACGAGTTAAAGGAGTCCCAGAACTACAGGACGAACTGAAAACACGAGTGAACCTATCCCTGACCCCCACAGCTATAGCCAACCTTGATGTTATGGCTAATGAAAGAGGAATATCAAAATCGGAGTTGGTAGAACGAATTGCCCGACGACAAATACCTTTAAAGGATTACAGCGACCCTTTAAGAGATGCTTCAGTAGCAGATCTGGTAGAACGTATGATTAGAGAATTACCTCCGCTTGATATAACTGTTTCCACAGTAAAATTTATTCCATTCAATAATCGAGAAGAATTGCCTAACTCTCCTGGAGCATTTTTAATAACTGATTGGCAATTTGAATATAATGATTTTACTAATGATCTGAAAGAAAGATTAATGGATGAAAAGCTTATAAAATCTTTATTAGAAGTGTTTAAGGAGAAAGAAGATAATATATTATTGTTCTGGATTGAGTGTAATGATGCCAGATTATGTAAAATTCTTCAAAAAGAACTTCAAAGCGTGTTTAAGGGTATTAGAGAAGATATAATATCCCAATCTTTGTCTAGAGAATTGCAGAAAAAAAATTTTAGTCAAAGTAATGAACAACTTTTTAATGACTTGTATGCTTACCTCAACCATATAGCTAGCACTGGTAAGAAAATAAAGTTAACGATGTAGCAAACGCTATTACAAAAAATTTGTAATATCGATATCAGCAACTTTGCTATTTTTGATGTCTTCTTCATAATTTAGACAACTATTAGAAATTTATCTATTTAATCCTCCCAATAAACTGAGACGCATTTAACTTTTTAAGCTGAAAACCTTACAGTAAGGCTTTTAGGCTTTTAAAAGTACAATTTAGATACGTAACAGCACAGTATTCTAAGTTAGCCTTTTGTGGTAGCAACACTCAGTGTCTGCTCAATCGATTTCAGTGCTGATTGAATATCTGTATTGAGACTATCTGCTTCAGCTTTAATTACAACCACACCCTTGCTAACTTCTGCTAAAGATTTTTTGATAGTTCTGATTCTTCCCAAAGCTGTGCGAATTTGCTGAATTTGTTGTTCAATAACAGCCACATCTAGCTCTGATTCAAAAGTACGTAATTTATTTAACCTTTGCTGAATCACCAAAAACCGGATAGCAATAATTAAAAATGGATGGGTTGTGGCTATCCAATAACCTGACTCAGAAACTCCCTCTGCCCAATCGCCAATTTCCTGCGCTAATCCCTCACGAGAATAACTTAAAAAAATTGCCGAATTTGCAGAACGCCGTACCATTGCTGATTGTAAATGTTGAGTGATTGCTTGGCGACCAAAAGGTTTTGAGGGTCGGCTTCTAACTTCAATCACTATTGACAGTTCTATTGCCACAAGAGATTTATTTGTTAATTTGACCAGAATATCGCCAGTATCTCCATCCTGACCAAGATGCTCCACCTCTGCTCCACTCAACTTCGACCAGTGTTGTAATTCAGCAACGACTAATTGTTCGTAAGTAATGCCTTTTGCAGTTGTCTGCTCAAGTACTTGTTGTCTTACCTGTTGATCTCGAATTTCCCTAGTCAGTTTTTCCACTTGTTCAGCTAGCGGTTTGACCGAATCGGAAACCACATTTTTAACTGCTACTGCCAGAGTACCGTTTTCCTTAGTCGCATTTATTAATGCTGCTTTAAATGCCCCTTGAATAGAATCAGAACGTTTAGCATCTAAGAGTTGACGTAATGAATTCAGAAAGCGGCCAACAACAGAAGTTTCTCTTGCGGGGTCTATTTCCTGTGTCAGCAAGGTGCTAACGTTATTCAGTTTTTCAGTGAGGACAGCCGAAGTCAGATTAATTTGATTTTGTAGTGGAGCTAATAATTGTCCATTGTCTGTCCCGACTTGATTAATTAATTCCTGCCCAAAAGACTCAGCAATTATTTTGACTGCCTGCTGAAACTCCACCAATAAAGATTCCATCTGCTGCTTAATTAATTCATTGCTATGACGAGTTTGAGCAGTTTGCAGGCAAAGAAATCCTAGCTCAAAAGCATCCAGGCAAATACCCTCGTATTCTGACTGGGGAAATTGTTGTAAGTAACTGATGCCATTTTTAAGAGGGATCGCCAAGCGATAAATTAGGACATGACTTTGGGTTAATTCAATATTAGAGGGCAGGTAATAGGAGTCATCAGTGGAGAGGTTCATGAACAGTAAATAGGCTGGTGACGATAAATTGCACCCTACTACCTATTTTTTATGTGGGTCAAGGTGATGGAGAAAAGTTTTGTCAATTTGCAAAAACTGAAGAATTAATTTCGTGGTTGAGAATTATGCCACTGTTCCAACAGAGGGTTAATTACTTCGGCATTGGCGAGAAGAAAATCAGCCACAGCCATAATTCTCTGGTAAGGTAATCCAGCTTCTCGGCGGCTGGCTTGTCCGCCTAACCAGTGATAAGCCGTCGATTTAGAGATGGCACAAATTTTTGCTAGTTCTTCGTAACCCAATCCCCAACGGTAACTAAAGTCTTGGGGAGACATGAACATTTGGTTATGCAGTTCTAGTAACTGCTCAGGTATTTGAGCTTCAGGCATGATTACCCCGAAGCCTTTCCAAAGATGATTTATCTAAAATTTCGATATCTTTTTCAAAAGCGAAGTCGTAGGTACAAGTGTCACGAGAGGGGCTGCGCTCATCTAAAAAAACTAAATAGTGCAAGCCAGTAGCAATACAACTTGCTTGCTGTGTGTAGATCACTCCGATAACACGACCAAAGTCACCGTTGGGTACTTGCCACCAGCGTACCCATTCACCGAGACGAAATTTCTGCTGAGGTAATTCACTGGGTATAACCTCTGGCATTGCTACTGGCGGTATTTGAGGAAAAATCTCAGGCATAAAAATCTACTTAGTTGCTGATTAACCAAGAACAGCAAAGACTAGGAAAATTCCGTTTTGTAAATGGAATTTTTCCAGATGGTGAACAATCCTTACCCATACCAAGGGTAAAACTCACCTGTTTTTCTTTGAATCACAAAACTAAACCGTCTCAGCTTGATTGCAGGCCAATACCGGAGTAGGTTGTTATTAGGTTGTTATCATCAATCATATTTTACTCGTTTTTTATGGTAAAGCATTTCTCTATACATGGAAATTTTTGATTTATTTATGTTTTTTGTAGGGTGCTACTGCTGATACCTGTTGTAAAAGCTCTGTAATTGTCGGCTGAATATCCTCTAGCTTGATGGCTATAAGATTAATGGTATGAGCGACTTCGATAATTTGTAGTACTGCATCTGGTCGTTTCTCAAATTGAGAACCCCAGTTCTTATCGATTGTTTGGTACGAGTAGACCCCAAAGGTTGCTTCTGTGAGCGTTCTCACGCACGCGGCTCTATACCCTCTTTTTTCTGGCTTTGGGCTTTTAACGTACAAACGGCAGTATTCCAGTGGTTCCATTGACGGTTTATTCTGATTACGTCAATTAATGATTTTGTCGCCTGTAGTGCCGTAAATAAACCCATTAAAAATGGTAATAATTTAAACTAATTTTATTTTTCTTAGAGTAACCTCAAACAAAGTTTTGGAAAAGCGATCAGGCAGTGTGGCCGTGAACTAGATTTGTTGCAAGAACACCTTGTAGAGTAAGCTGAACTTGACCGTACTTATATTTTCAACTTGGTAGGTAAGATGTGAGCTAAATTCCTCACTGAAAGTAATTAAAAAGCTAGCAAATAATTTTAATATATCTATTTCTATGCTGTTCATTAATTCCAGTATTCAATTAGAGGATGACAGATATAAGGATTACTAAGGTATTACAAATTTCATTGTAATCTTTAAACAAGATTGAATAGTTTTGTTTCAAAATAAGGCATAAATTCAGAACCTATGCAAATAATTCTTAGCAGAGGTATTTTAGTACAGTATTAAATTATTTAATTGATAGTAATTTAAACTAAATTAGCATTAATAATTTTTATTAAATACTAATTAAAAAACTAGATTGCTTTTCTAGTCTTGAGTTTCAGTTGGCAGAAAAGCTATTAAATAGTTTCACTACTATATAATTCTTTCGCTAAATTCTGCCAGTATATTTTACGGCTTAAGATTATTTCTATGATTTATTAGAAATTTTCTCAACTAATTTATTCCAAAAATTTCCTTCAGTGTTTTTTTGATTAACATCTTTATATATGTAAGTTTTTGCACTACCGTCCGGAATGATATCAACTAGCTCTCTTTCATGCTTAGTAATGTTTGGAAATAATTTAGACATTATTTTTAATTCTCCAAATCCATTTGACTGCTTTGCTTCTAGCTATTATCCAATCTAATGCGTCACTATGCAATTTATTATCTTCCATTTTACTTAAATCTGATACATTTTCTGTATCTATTGCTAGCAAACCCGCAACTGAACCATTTTGAAATGCAGAGACTACCAAAACTCCCTTAATATCCCTATTTATTAAGTTAGAGTTATCACTATTTAATGAAACGTATGTACTAGGTAAATTATTATTATTAGATACATCAATAAATTCTATTTGATGTTTTCTAGTCTTCAAAAAAGTATATCCTAAAACACCTTCATTAAGTTCAAAAACTGCTGTTCGCTCTTTATCAGGAATATTATCTGTTTTACAAACCATCTGTAATTTCCAGTTACATAAGCCATCTCTTATAGGTACAAATATAGATAATCTGATATTATC
>NZ_JACKZU010000297.1:0-10284 GCF_014222165.1 Nostoc sp. 2RC | reverse complement strand
AATCAAAAGTGGCTTTATCTAGTACTGATATATTTAAAAGTTTGATTTTACTTAAGTGTAAATACAGTAGTTCAAAGATATTGTTTTAATAAAATCAGTATTATTTCTGTGGTCAGAATGGGGTTACTCAATGGAAAGTGGCTTCATCTGGTCTTGACATTTCTATGTCTTATTTTTCAAGAATGTCTATAAATCTCAGTAACAGGAAGTAAATTAATCACAATTTACGAATTTACTGAGATTTGAGCATTTGAGAATAACGCCCTTTTCGTTGAGTTTCACCACAAATCGAGAGGTCAAATTTGTGTACTTTAAAATACAAAATTTTGTCGTCTTTTACTTAATTTGAATTGTGGACAAGCTCTCTACGAATTTAGCTTACACATACTGTATTTAGCTGAGTAAAAGCAAAATGAGCACAACTCCTATAGGTAGCTACAAGTTGTTCCAAAAACTACATCCGCTATCTCTGTTGGCACAATTAACTAGTCGGCGTGCTACAGGTTGCTTAAGCGTATTTACTGGGATAGTTTATTGGTCAATTTATCTAGAGGACGGTAAACTTACTTATGCCTCCTATTCAGATAAACTGTTTGAGCGACTTGATAGTCATTTGCGGCGCTTGAGCCAGCAAATTCCTGCTCTCAACAGCGCGACTCGCATTCAGATGCGGCTGATGTTTGAGACGAAAAATGAACATCAATCAATACTAAACGCAGATTATCAGGCTATTTGCTGGTTAGTAAATCAGGATTTGATTACTCCTGTGCAGGCGGGAAATTTAATAGACGAATTAGCAAAAGAAGTACTGGAATCATTTCTGTGCTTAAAAGAAGGTAGCTATGAATTTAGTCCGGAGAATTCTTTGAATGAGCTACCAAAGTTCTGTCGCCTAGATTTACGGTTACTGGTAGAACATTGTCAAAAGCAATTAAGAAATCGGCAAAATATCCAGTCATCAATTCCTGCTGGTGCTAGTTCTCAAGTTTTGCCACAATTGCAAATCAAACTTGGGCAAAAATCCCCCAGACAAATCAATTTTGATATTTCTGAGAATAATAATTTAGTCACTGAATTACCTGTTGGCAAAACTACATATACAATTGCCTGCATTGATGATAGTCAAACAGTGTTAAATTCCATCAAGCATTTTTTGGATGAAAACACATTTTCAGTTGTAATGATTAACGATCCAGTAAAAGCTTTAATGCAAATTCTTCGGAGTAAACCCGATTTGATTTTGCTAGATGTTGAAATGCCTTCTTTAGATGGCTATGAACTATGTTCGTTGTTAAGAAAACATTCTGCTTTTAAAAATATACCTATCATTATGGTTACTGGCAGAACAGGATTTATTGATAGGGCAAAGGCTAAAATGGTTAGGTCATCAGGTTATTTGACCAAGCCATTTACACAGTCAGAATTGTTAAAAATGGTTTTTAAATATCTTGATTAAGAATTCAGAATTCAGAATTCAGGAGTCAGAAGTCAGAATTTAGGAGTCAGGAGATATGAGAGAGAGGGCGAAGACATTTCAAGACTTGATAGTTTGGCAGAAAGCTCATCAATTTATTTTATTAGTGTATCCATTTACTGCGGAATTTCCGAAATCAGAAATATATGGTCTGACTTCTCAATTTAGACGGGCAGCAATTTCTATACCAGCAAATATAGCAGAAGGATTTAAGAAAAAAGGACTAGCAGATAAAGTACGTTTTTTGAATATTGCACAAGGTTCTTTAGAAGAATGTCGTTATTATCTAATTCTTTCAAATGACTTAGAATATGGTGATATTTCAGCATTAAAACTTCAACTTGAAGAAGTTAGTAAGCTACTAACAAGCTATGCTAATTCAATTCTGAATTCTGACTCCTGAATTCTGACTCCTGAATTCTTATACCATTTATTTGTAGGAGATTTATAGTGAGCCTGACTTTACTTGGCACAATTTTAATTGTAGAAGATTCTCCCAGCGAATTGGAATTAATGAGCCATTATCTCAAAGAAAGTGGTTATAACGTAATTAAAACTACTGGTGCAAAAGAAGCTTTGGAAAAAGCTGTTTTAGAAAAAATAGATGTAATTGTTACTGATGTTGTTATGCCAGAAATGAGTGGATTTGAGTTGTGCCGTTCTTTGAAAAGAAATCCAATTACGGCAAAAGTACCGATTATAATTTGTAGTTCTAAAAATCAAGAAATTGACCGATTGTGGGCGATGAGACAAGGTGCAGATGCTTATATAACTAAACCTTACACCCGCGAACATCTTTTACGCACTATTAAATCAGTGGTAGTTTGAATCAATGACTAGTACAAACATTACACTTTCCCCAAAACCAACCGAAAATAACTTAGCAGACGGTTATTTAAAATTTCAGCTAAATCAACAGACTGGTGCGGTTTTATCAATGAAGCATACTCAAGAAGCAATTCTTGTGCCTATTGAGTCTGTGACTTCGATGCCTAATATGCCTCCTTGTATATTAGGGTTAATGAATTGGCGCAGTCGGATAATTTGGGTAGTTGATTTGCCAAGAATGCTGAATTTAGAATCTCTTGATTATCGAGTGCGGCAGTATAGTGCGATCGTTATCCGAGTAGAATCACTTTTGTTAGGCTTAGTTGTACAGGAAATCAAAGGTACTATTAGGTTTGTTGCTGATGAAATTCATTCTCCCATAGGACAAGTAGCATCGAGTTTAGTTCCTTATTTATGTGGGTGTGTAGTGCAACAAAAAGAAATATTACTGGTGTTAGATTCCCAGGCTATTGTGCAGTCTTCAATTCTTCGCAGTGATTAGGTAAAAAATCAGAATGTAGAATTCAGAAATCAGGAGTAAAAATTCAAAATACTTTATAAAAAATCAATTTTAGCGTACTTATTCACATGTTGGAGACATAATCTTATGTTTAATAAAACTAACACTAATAACGGTAGTAGTCCTCAAAATAGGACATCGCTGATTTCGTCTCAAAAAGTTACTGGAAGTGTAGTGAAGCTACCCAATAAAGTTACCACTGAAACTGCTAGTAATTCAGGTAATCAAGCTTTTGGGTATTTGACAAGACTGAGTTTAGTCAAGAAAGCAACAATTTTGGCGATCGCCATTGGTACACTACCAGTATTGGCCATAGGTGCTGTGGCTTTTGGCTTTGCTAACAAATCCATTACCAAGCAAATTACCCAGTCTCAACAAGCCCAAGCCACTGGTTTAAGCGATAAAATCAACCGTTTCATGTTGGAACGTTATGGAGATATTCAAGTAATATCTGGTTTGCCATTTTTGACAAATTCTCAAGCTAGCAACACCACCACTAATCAAGAAAAGCAAGCAGTATTAAATCGCATTGTGGAAGCTTACCAAGCTTACGATAGTGTTGCTATTTTCGATCGCCTTGGCAACTTAATTGTTCAATCTACAGGCGAAGTTTTGGAAAACCAAAAAGACGAGAGCTATTTTCAAGAGGTTCTACAAAAAGATGCTCCTGTTATTAGTAATCCAGAGACAGTAACCAATACTGGTGCAGTGAATATTTATATTGCAGCACCTATTAAAAATACATATACAGGTCAAACCATTGGCGTAGTTAGGGCGCAGATGCCCGGTAAATCTTTAGATGAAGTCATCAAAAATTACGCAGTCAATGGACAAAAATATCAATTGCTTGATGCGACGGGGACAATTTTTTTAAGTCCGCAATCCAAATTATTGGGTAAACAAGCAAAAACAGAATATCGCAATTTAGCTAAACTGCTAACCGCAAAAAAAGTAGATAGTTTTATTGAAGTTCCTAAAAATTATCAAAAACAACAATTAGTTAGTTACGTTCCATCAACTAAGTTCAATGGACTGCCTGATTTAAATTGGCAGGTACTATTATCTACAGACACAGCAATTGTCTTTGAACCGCAAAGACAATTGTTATGGATTATAGGCATAGGCACGGGATTAACAGCTTTGATTGTTGCAGCGATCGCATCTTGGTTAGCTAAACGAACTGCACAGCCCATTCTGAATGCAACTGCGGCATTAACAAAGCTCAATCAAGGCAAATTAAATACCCGTTTAGACACTGCAAGGGCAGATGAATTAGGGGTATTGAGTGCAAATATTAACCAGATAGCCGAACAATTAGAAGTCTTATCTCAGGAACAAGAACTACATGTAGAAGACACAAATTCGCTAACAGATATTACCCTAAAAATTCGGAAAATCCTGAAAACTGAAGAGATTTATCAAACAGCAGTTAAAGAAGTTCATCGAGAAATTAAAACAGACCGGGTAATTGTTTATCGTTTAAACTCTGATACTAAAGATGGTGTCGTTGTTGCTGAATCGTTAAGTGGCAATTGGCCAGAACTTATCGGAGTACAAATCGACGATCCTTATTTTTGGGAACACCATGTAGAAAATTATCAAGATAACCGATTGCAAGCAGTTGCCAACATTTATCTAGACCAAAACTTGAAAAATGCTGATAGTTATATTCAACTATTAGATAAATTTGCCGTCAAAGGTTATCTGATTGCACCAATTATTATCCAAGAACAAATTTTCGGCTTATTAATCGCTCATAATTGCCAAACTTCTCGTGTTTGGCAACAACCGGAAATTAATTTGTTTCAACAGATAGCAACTCAAATCGGTTATGCATTAGAACAAGCGAAATTACTAGAACAAATAGAACAAACCAAAAATGTTGCACTCAAAGATTCTGATGATGAACAGCAAGAAAAA
Source organism: Nostoc sp. 2RC (assembly GCF_014222165.1). Classification (NCBI taxonomy): domain Bacteria; kingdom Bacillati; phylum Cyanobacteriota; class Cyanophyceae; order Nostocales; family Nostocaceae; genus Nostoc; species Nostoc sp. 2RC. The sequence goes on along the minus strand of NZ_JACKZU010000297.1, from coordinate 5,542 downwards.
GAAGTACTGCAACAACAACTTTTAGAACTACTCGATGACATCGAAGGTGCAGCCACAGGTGACTTGACAGTGCGTGCAGACGTGACTGCTGGAGAAATCGGTACTGTTGCCGACTTTTTCAACTCCATTGTGGAAAGTCTGCGTGACATTGTTACCCAAGTCAAACAAGCAGCTACTCAAGTAAATAGTGCCATTGGCTCTAACGAAGGAGCCATTCGCCAACTAGCAGAAGAAGCACTCACCCAAGCAACTCAAATCAACTGTACTCTCGATGCTGTTGACCAAATGACCAAATCTATGCAAGCCGTAGCCGAAAGTGCCGAAAAAGCAGCTTTTATTGCCAACGATGCTGCTCACAACGCCACTCAAAGTGGGCACGCAATGGATTTGACAGTACAAAATATCCTATCTATGCGAGAAACAGTCGCGGAAACTGCCAAAAAAGTTAAGCGTCTGGGCGAATCTTCACAACAAATTTCTCGCGTGGTTTCATTAATTAATCAAATCGCCATTCAAACTAACTTGCTTGCCATTAACGCCGGTATTGAAGCAGCCCGCGCGGGTGAAGAAGGTCAGGGTTTTGCTGTAGTTGCAGAAGAAGTCGGGGAACTAGCAATTCGCAGTGCCGCTGCAACCCAAGAAATTGAAGAAATTGTGGGGAATATTCAACGAGAAACTAGCGAAGTAGTGCAGGCGATGGAAATCGGCACTACCCAAGTGGTAGAAGGTACTCGAATTGTAGAGGAGGCAAAAGAAAGTCTAAGTCAGATTTTGGATGTATCGCGTCAAATTGACTTCTTAGTGCAGTCGATTTCCACTGCAACAGCATCTCAAGTAGAAACATCACAAAGTGTCAGCCAATTGATGAAAGACATCGCTGCCGTATCACAACGTACTAGCGATTCTTCTGTACAAATTTCCCAATCTCTGCAACAAACTGTGGAGATTTCCCAGCAATTGCAAGAGACTGTCGGAACATTTAAAGTTAGTTGAATTTTGTGATTAGTCATTGGTCATTAGTCATCAGTTAATAACCAATGCGCCATGCCCAATGCCCCATGCCCCAAAATAAAAACCATGCTAAATGACAAAGAATTAGAAATCCAGATGCAGTTTCTGGAAGAAGCAATTGATTACTTGAATACTCTCGAAGGAGTATTGCTGGAAATTGATACTAGTAACCGCATTGATTTAGATAAAATTAATGCTGCTCTCAGGGCTGCTCATTCTATTAAAGGTGGTGCGGCGATGATGGGATTTAAATCCCTCAGCGATTTATCCCATCGTTTAGAAGATTCTTTTAAAGTTTTAAAAACTCGAAAAAATTCTTTAGAAATTGATACTCAGTTACAAAGTTTATTGCTTTCTGGTGTTGATTGGTTGCGTCAAATTGTCGAATTGCTGGCACAAGGCAATGTAGTTGAAGAACAGTGGTTAGCAACTTTTTGTTACCCAATTTTTGATGAATTGCACGAACGCTTGGGTGACCCCAGTCCTGAAGATGCAACAACCATGTTATCTCCAGAAGATGGGCAAGATGTTATTCCTTTGCTATTTGAAACAGAAGTAGAGGAATGTTTGCAGCGCTTAGAATCTGCGTTGGCAAATAGCGACCAGTGTAATTTACAAGTAGAATTTGCGGTGATGGCGGCGGAATTGGGTGGTTTGGGGGAAATGCTGCAATTACCAGCTTTTAGCAAACTTTGTGAATCAGTAACTCAGCAATTGGCCACTGCAAGCAGCGATGTCTCCGACAACTCCTTTGGGGAACGCATTTATGAAATTGCTCAGTTAGCATTGCAAGCATGGCGGCGATCGCAAGCTTTGGTACTGACAAATCAATTGGATAATTTACCTACAGAAATTCAATTCAGTAATTATACTCAATCTCAGCCAATATTAAAAACAGAAGTAATACCACAAATTATCGCCAAAGATGCAACTGACACACATATCCTAGAAACAGAAATTCTGTCATCATCTACAGAAACTAGCAATAAAGATGAAACAGTCGCCGCCAATTTTATATTTTTAGATGCAGAATTTAGTGAGGATGTCAATGCTGTAAATATTACAGAGCAAAATACTATATTTGCCAGAGAAAATCATACTACAGATGGTAAATTAACTGTTGGCAAAGAACGAGAAATTCAAGAAAATACCGTTCGAGTCCCCAGCAAACAACTCGAACAAATCAATGATTTATTTGGGGAATTAATTGTTCAACGCAACGGTTTAAATGCCCAACTAGAAAGATTACGCAAACTCGTGCGAAATCTTAACCAACGAGTGCAAATTCTCGATAGAGAAAACCAAGAATTGCGTACAGCTTACGCAAAATTTTCAACTCAATTTGCCGTGGTTGGTGGTGGGCAATTGCCAGTTGAAAATGGCAATTATATACCAGAAACAGACAGTTTAGGCATGGATCGCCATAACGACTTAAGCTTGCGATCGCAGGAAGTTATGGAAACCATTGTTCAACTACAAGAAGTCACAACTGACGTGCAATTAAGTGTAGACGATACAGACCAAATTGCTCGCAAGTTAAATAAAACATCAAAACAATTACAAACAAAACTGAATCATATCCGGATGCGGCCGCTGTCTGATTTAGTTGACCGTTTTCCCAGAGCTATACGTGATTTAAATGTAGAATATGGAAAGAATGTACAATTAAAAATTGAAGGCGGCAATACTTTAATTGAACGCAGCATTTTAGAAGCATTAAATGAGCCTTTGATGCACCTATTAAGGAACGCCTTCGATCATGGAATCGAAGATGCTGCTACCCGTCGCCTCCTTGGTAAACCAGAACAAGGATTAATTGAAATTAAAGCAACTCACCATAGTAATCGCACCCTCATTAGTATACGCGATGATGGTTGGGGCATTTCTTTAGAGAAAATTCGCACCCGCGCCTTAGCTATGGGATTAGATGCTTCTCTGATTACTAATGCTAGTGATGATGAACTGTTATCACTAATTTTTGAACCAGGTTTTAGCACTTCCGACCAAGTAACAACATTATCAGGTCGCGGTGTTGGTATGGATGTGGTTCGCAACAATTTGAAATTGATTCGAGGAGATATCAAAGTTGATACCGAACCGGGAGTTGGTACTACCTTCACTCTTTCAGTACCATTTACACTTTCTGTGGGACGAGTATTGCTAGTAGAAATTAACAAAATGCTATTGGCATTTCCCACAGATGTGATTTCCGAAATATCGCTATTGCAAAACGAGCGAGTTTTCCAAATGGCGGGTAGCGAAGTCCTCAATTGGCAAGGAACAATGTTACCACTAATTCGCTTGAGTCGCTACTTACAATTTAATTGCTTGCGTTATGATAGCGCAGAACTAGAAACTCCAGCAGCAATTAATGTTAACAGCGTCTTAGTAGTTAAAGGTAATAATCAAACAGTAGCAATACAAATAGACCGTTGTTGGGGCGAACAAGAAGTTGCTATTCGTCAAATTGAAGGAAATATACCTCTACCTCAAGGCTTTAGCAACTGTACAATTCTGGGAGATGGTCGAGTAATACCATTAGTTAATATCAATGAATTGCTGTATTGGATTGCTAGTAATCAGCGGACTCCTAGAGGAACTCAATTACCATCAGCAAGATTAAAAACACCGTTCTTGATATTTGATGAAGAAAAAATATCAGCAGCCTCTACCAAATTTAAAGGCACTATTTTGATTGTAGATGACTCAATTAATGTTCGCCGCTTCTTAGCTTTAACCTTGGAAAAAGGAGGCTATCAAGTAGAACAAGCCAAAGACGGTCAAGACGCTTTAGAAAAACTCCAAAATGGTTTGAGAGTTGAAGCAGTAATTTGTGACATTGAAATGCCTCGTCTTGATGGTTATGGCTTTTTAGGTAAGGTTAATTCAGACATTGAGACAAAAAATATTCCCGTGGCGATGCTAACTTCCCGTAGTAGTAATAAACATCGACAACTGGCTATGCAATTAGGTGCAAGAGCCTACTTTTCTAAACCGTATAACGAACAAGAATTACTGCAAACCTTGGAAGAAATAATTCATAATGTTGCACAAAAGGCAGCATCTAATTAAGCTGGGGACTGGGGATTAGCGACTGGGATAATTATGGGCTAATAGCGTTCAGAGATTTTTCTAGTGTGCGTTACCCCAAAGGCGTGACGCACCGCTTGTTTTAACTTATAGCCCACATTCTGGACATCAATAAGTAGTATTTTAAACTACATAAATTAAAAGAAAACCTAATAATTTGTAAGCTTACAGCAATTTTCAGGTAAATATACCACGTGGTAGGGGCACAAGGCTTTGCGCCCTTACGACAGATGTGGTTCAAATATATGAAAATTGCTGTAAATAATCGTGGTAGCCCGAATTAAAATTTTAAAAATATTTTTTTGTTCGCAGAACGATCGCCAATCGAATTCCTATAGAAATCTACTGTAGATTGTAAATTATGAATTCAGAATTATGAATTAACATGACCAAGTATTTCCGCTCCAATGTTGATGCAATGGCTAGCTATGTTCCTGGCGAGCAGCCTCAGCGTGGGACGCAGATTATCAAACTCAACAGTAATGAGAACCCCTATCCTCCCTCCCCTGCGGCATTAACTGTGCTGCAAAATATTAATGGAGAATGGTTGCGCCGATATCCACAACCTTTTGGGGAGGAATTTCGCCAAGCTGCTAGTAAAGTGTTGGGAGTTCCTAGTGATTGGATAATTGTCGGAAATGGCAGTGATGAATTGTTAAGCGTAGTGATTCGAGCCTGTACTGAACCTGGACGCCAAGTAGTGTATCCAATGCCTACTTACGTGCTGTATCGCACGTTAGCCCAAATGCAAAATGCGGATATTATTGAGATACCATACGGCGAAGATTATATTTTCCCCCTTGAAGAATTGATTGCTGTCAATGGCTCTGTAACATTTATTGCTTCACCTAATAGCCCATCGGGACATGTAGTGCCAATAGATGACTTACGAAAACTAGCCAGCCAGTTATCTGGAGTTTTAGTTATTGATGAAGCTTATGTGGATTTTACAGAAGAGAGTGCATTGACTTTAGTCAACGAATATGAAAATGTGATTGTGATTCGGACACTTTCTAAGGGCTACTCATTGGCTGGATTGCGATTAGGATTTGGGGTAGCGAATCCCAAGTTGTTACATGGATTATTTAAAGTTAAAGATAGCTATAACATAGATGCGATCGCCTGTGCAATTGGCACTGCTGCAATTACAGACCAAGCTTATAAAAATGCTTGCGTAGCAAAAATTAAAGCATCGCGTACTAAGTTAGCAGCAGATTTGAAACAATTAGGTTTTCGGATTTGGGATTCCCAAACTAACTTTTTGCTGACACAACCTCCAGCAGGAAACGCGGAATATCTCTATGAAAAACTCAAGCAACAGGGAATTTTAATCCGGTACTTTAAGCAGCCAGGATTAGAAGATAAATTACGCATCACTGTTGGCACTGATGAACAAAATCAGGCTTTAGTGGAAGCGCTGATTTATCTGGTGGGGACTGGG